>JAQGIX010000381.1 GCA_028290925.1 Phenylobacterium sp.
CCGGGCGGCGGGGGCGACGGCGGCGGCTGCAGCCGGCGCGCGGGCCATCGTCATGGATGACGGCCATCAGAACCCCTCGCTGAAGAAGACCCTCTCCCTGGTGGTGGTGGACGGCGAGACGCGCGGCGACGAGTGGCCGTTCGGCGACGGCCGCGTGTTCCCCGCCGGGCCCATGCGCGAGCCGCTGGGGGCGGGCCTCGCCCGCGCCGATGCGGTGATCGTGCTGCTGCCGGCCGACCTCGCCGCACCCGATCCGGCGCTGCTGGCGCAGCTCGCCCCGACCCCGGTGCTGACCGCCCACCTCGACCCGGCCGCCGCGCCGCCCAAGGGGCCGCTGGTGGGCTTCGCCGGCGTCGGCAAGCCGTGGAAGGTCGAGCGGGCGCTGAAGGCCGCCGGGGCTGAGCTCGCCGACTTCGCCCCCTTCCCAGACCACTTCGCCTATGACGCGGCGAGCCTCGAGCGGCTGGCCGCGCGCGCCCAGCAGTTCGACGCGGGGCTGATCACCACCGAGAAGGACTGGGTCCGCCTGCCGCCCGGATGGCGCGCCCGGGTCACCGCCTGGCCGGTCCGCGCCCGGTTCGCCGATCCGGCGGCGCTGGATGCGTTGCTGGAGAGCGTCGGCCTCTAGTTCCTCCCCCTGAAGGGAAGCATCTGGGCCTAGGCCACCGCCCCGGCCTTCTGGGCGAAGGTCCAGCTCGCCTGGGCCAGGCCCACGACGCGGGGGCCCATGTTGGCGGCCTCGGGGTGGTTGGCCGTGCCGTCCCGCACCCGTCCGAGGATACCCTGCACGATGCCGGCCAGCCGGAAGGCGTTGTAGGCGAAGTACCAGTTGAGGTCCGACAGGCCCGAGCGGCCGGTCAGCTCGCAGTAGTAGGCCACCGCCTCCTCGATGGTCGGGATGCCGTGGGCCTTCAGGTCGGGCAGCGCCGCGATGGTGCCGTTCACCCAGTTCATCAGCAGATAGGTGAAGTCGGCCAAGGGCTCGCCGAGCGTCGACAGCTCCCAGTCCAGCACGGCGATCACCCGCGGCTCTGTGGGATGGAAGATCATGTTGTCCAGCCGATAGTCGCCGTGGACGATCGAGGTCCGCTCCTGGGCCGGCAGGCTCTTGGGCAGCCAGTCGATCAGCCGCTCCATCTCCGGGATGGGTTGGGTCTCCGAGGCCTTGTACTGCTTGGTCCAGCGGTCGACCTGGCGGCCCATGTAGTTGCCGGGGCGGCCGTAGTCCTCCAGGCCGATCTTCGCGTAGTCGGTGTTGTGCAGGTCGGCGAGGGTCTTGATCTTGCCGCGGAAGATGGCGCGGCGCTCGGCCGGCTCGTACTGCGGCAGGGTCTGGTCCCAGAGGATCCGGCCCTCCACCATGTCCATGATGTAGAACCAGGTGCCGATGACGGCGTCGTCGACACACAGGCCGTACGTCTTGGCCACCGGGAAGCCGGTCGTGCCCAGGGCGGTGATCACCTTGTACTCGCGGTCGACCGCGTGGGCCGAGGGCAGCAGCTTGCCCGGCGGCTTGCGGCGCAGGACGTACTTCTTGCCGGGCGTAATGATCTGGTAGGTCGGGTTGGACTGGCCGCCCTTGAACTGGCGCACCTCCAGCGGGCCCTGGTAGCCGGCGACGTTGGCCGCCATCCAGCGCTCCAGCGAGGCTTCGTCGAACCTGTGGCTGTCGGCGACGGGCTTGGTGCCGGTGTTGGCCTGCTCGCGCGCCTGTTCGGCGGCGATCTCGGTGGTGACGGCCATGGCGTTCCTGCCCCTCTTACACGTGTTTGAAGCCACTTTACCGGCCGCGGCCGCGGCCGGGCAAGGCTGAGGCTTCAGCCCGGCTCGCGCGCCAGGGCCCGCCAGCCGATGTCGCTGCGGCAGAAGCCGTCGGGGAAATCGATCTTGCCCACCGCCGCATAGGCCCGCTCGCGCGCCGCCTGCAGCGTCGGGCCTTTGGCGCAGACGTTGAGCACGCGGCCGCCCGCCGCCCGCAGCGTCCCGTCGGCGTCGCGCCTGGCGCCGGCCTGGAAGACCACCACGTCCGGGCCGAAGTCCGCCTCGGCGCCCCTGATCTCGCCGCCTGCCTTGGGCGTGGCCGGATAGCCCTTGGCGGCCAGCACCACGCAGATCGCCGCGTCCTCGCTCCATTCGGGCGGCGGCAGCTCGGCGAGCCGGCCGGTCGCGCAGGCCATCAGGTAGGGGACGAGGTCGCTCTCCAGCCGCAGCATCAGCGCCTGGCATTCCGGGTCGCCGAAGCGGGCGTTGAACTCCACGAGCTTCGGTCCCTGCGCGGTCGCCATCAGCTCCACGAACAGCACGCCGCGATAGGGCGCGCCCTCCTCGGCGATGCCGGCGAAGGCGGGCTCCGCCAGCCGCGTCCGCACCTGCTCCACCAGCGCCGGCGTGAACACCGGGGCCGGCGAATAGACCCCCATGCCGCCGGTGTTGGGCCCTTGCTCGCCGTCGAAGGCCCGCTTGTGGTCCTGGCCCCAGCCGAACAGCATCGAGGTCGCCCCGTCGCAGAGCGCGAACAGGGAGCCGATCTCGCCCTCCAGGAACTCCTCGATCACCACCCGCGCCCCGGCCGCGCCGAACCGGCCGCCCAGCGCGTCCTCGACCGCCGCGTCAGCCTCGGCGCGGGTGGCGGCGATCACCACGCCCTTGCCGGCCGCCAGGCCGTCGGCCTTGACCACGAAGGGCGCGGAGAAGCCGTCGAGCGCGGCCTTGGCCTGATCCACCGTCTCGCAGACCTGGTAGGCGGCGGTCGGCAGCCCATGGCGGTCGGCGAAGGCCTTGGTGAAGGCCTTGGAGGACTCCAGCTGGCCGGCCGCGGCGGTGGGGCCGAAGCAGGGGATGGCGGCGACCGCCAGCTCGTCGGCCAGGCCCGCGGCGACGCTCACCTCCGGGCCGATCACCACCAGGTCGGCGGCGATCTCGCGGGCCAGGGCCAGCAGCCCGGCCACGTCCGTCGCGCCCACCTCGCGCACCTCGCACAGCCGCGCCATGCCCGGATTGCCCGGCGCGGCGACCAGCCGTTCCACCAGCGGCGACTGCGCGATCTTCCACGCCAGCGCATGCTCGCGTCCGCCGGATCCGACCAGGAGGATGTTCATGGCCCCGCGCTTAGGCGCGCGAAGGCCAGGGGGTCAAGCCGGGACCTTGGCCTTCAGCCAACGCTGCACGGTCAGGGCGGCCTCGGGGCTGGGAACCCCATAGCCCTTGGACGGCGGCCAGGTGATCTCCAGGATGACGCCGTCGGGATCGGGGAAGTAGAGCGAGCGGCGCTCGCCGTGGCGCTCCTCCCAGAAGTCGACGCCCTCCTGGCTGAGCCGCGCGCACCAGTGGTCCATCTCCGTCTCGTCGGCGGCGGACAGGGCATAGTGGCGGACGTCCATCGGCAGGCCGCGATAGTCGGGCAGGCGCGCGCCCTTCAGGGCCACGGTCACCAGCTCCTGGCCGCCGGCCAGACCGAAGATCATCATCAGCCAGGGATAGCCGTCCCAGTCGTCGCCGGTCAGCGCCTCGATCAAAGGCAGCTCCAGGACGTCGCGGTAGAAGGCCAGTGTCCGCTCCGGATCGCGGATCGGGAAGACGACATGGTCGAGCTTCAGCGCCGGCGGCTTCATCACCTCAAGATAGCACGGGCGGTGTCCGGTTCGGAGTGGAACCCTCGCTGAAGCGGCGCCGTTGCTCCCTTGGGCGGGATGCGTGAGACTGAATGGCGATGGCGGGTTCCGCGAGCGACAGCACTGAGGGCGGCCCCCCCGGCCGCGCCGGCGGGCTCGAGGCCGAGCTGGCGCAGACGACGGCGCGGCTGCGCGAGGTCGATCACCGGATCAAGAACGACCTGCAGCTGATCGCCTCGGTCTTCGTGCTGCAGATGCGCAAACTGCCGGAGGGCCCGGAGCGCGAGATCATCCGCGGCGCGCTGGAGCGGATCGGCGCGGTCTCCGCCGTCCATCGCCGGCTAGACGTCACGGCCGATCCCAAGCAGTTCGAGACCTCGGGCCTGGTCCGCGACGTGGTGGAGGAAGCGCTGGGCGCCGCGCGGCGGGACGACGTCCGCGTCGAGTTCGATCTTTCGCCGGTGACCGTGCCGACCCGTCAGGCGGCGCCGCTGGCGCTCGTCGTCGGCGAACTGGTCCGCAACAGCCTGAAGCACGGCTTCGCCGGCCGGCCCGGCGTGCTGCGGGTAAGCTTGAGCGCCGCCGATGGGACCGCCAGCCTGAGCGTGCGCGACAATGGCGCAGGCCTGCCGGCCGGTGTCCGGCCGGGCGGATTTGGCGCGACGCTCGTCGCCCTGCTCGCCCAGCAGCTGCGCGGCGAATTCGAGATCGCCGAAACCCATCCCGGCGTGGCCGCCGTCCTTCGTTTCCCGGAAAGCCCCTGAGCCTTGACCATCGCCGCCAATGTCGTGGGCGTGGCCGCCGCCCTCTGCTCCATGACCAGCTTCGGGCCGCAGATCGTGAAGATCTGGCGCGAGCGCGACGCCTCGTCGGTGTCGCTGCGCATGTACATCGTCACCGTGACCGGCTTCAGCCTGTGGGTGGCCTATGGGGTGCTGATCGGCAGTTGGCCGGTGGCCGGCTCGAACATCGTCTGCCTGGTGCTCTCGGCGACCATCCTGGCGCTCAAGTGGCGGTTCAGCGGCCGGGGCTAGCCATCTCGGTCCCGGCGGCTTAAGCCTCCTGCCCGGCGAGCGGCGAGGCGAGAACGGCAGGCATGGACCAGCGCTTGAGCGCGGTGGACGAGGCCCTGAAGGCGGGCCGGACCGCAGACGCCGTGGGCCTGCTGATCGAGGTCCTGACCGAGGACCCGGCGCAGACCGCGCAGGTCTACCGCGTGCTGCTGGTGCAGCTCTATCGCCTGGGCCGTAGCGCCGAGGGCGAGGCCTGGGCGGCCAAGGCCGTCGAACGCCATCCGCGCGAGCTCGAGCTCTGGAACCTGCGCGGCGTCTTCCTGCGCCAACTGAAGCGCTACCCCGAGGCGCTCGCCGCGCTGGACGAGGCGGTCAGGCTCAACCCCAAGCTCGTCTCGCCGCAGATCAACCGCGGCAACGTCCTGCTGGACCTGGAGGATGGGCCCCGCGCCGAGGCGGTGTTCTCCAAGCTCGCCCGCACGGATCCCCGTAACGCCGAATTCCATCGCCAGATCGGCCGCGCGCTGCAGAAGCAGGGCAGGCTCGACCAGGCCATTGTGCGCTGGCGCCAGGCGGTGACGCTGAAGAAGACCTACATCGAGGCCTGGCTGGACCTGGCCGGGGCGCTCAACGAGCAGCATCGCCAGCCGCAGGCCCATGAGGTCATCGACAGGGCGCTGGCGGCCAATCCCGACGAGCCGCGGCTCCACGAGGCGCGCGCGGTGCTCTTTCGTCGGGCCGGCGAGCTGCGCAAGGCGGAGGCCTATCTGCGCGAGCTGCTGCCGCGCTTTCCCGACGCCGGCTGGCTGCACTACCAGCTGGGCTCGACCGTCACCGAGTACGACCGCCAGGCCGCCAACGAGCTGCTGCGCAAGGCGATCGCGCTCTCCCCTGACAAGACCGACTACGTCATCTCCCTGGTGGAGAGCCTGGAGCGGACCCGCACCGGCGACGAGGGCGCCAATATCGAGGAGGCCTACCAGCTCCTGAAGGGCTTCATGGCCCGGGAGAAAATCACCGCCTCCGCGCACCTGAAGATCGCCACCGAGGTGCTGATCCGGGTGAGCGCCTTCGACGAACTCGACCAGCTGGGCTCGTTCCGCGAGGTCGGCCGCAAGTGGGCCGAGACCGGCCGCCACACCGCGCTCCTGAAGCAACTCGCCCGTGTGCGCAGCTACGAGGACCGCCTGGAGCTGGTGGAGGAGCACCGCATCTGGGGCCGTGGCGTCGAGGCGCTGGCCGCCACCCTGCCGATCCGCCGTCCGCCGCCCAGGCCGGCCTCCGGCAAGATCCGGCTGGGCTTCATGTCCTCGGACCTGCGCGGCCACCCGGTGGCCTATTTCGCCCTGCCGCTGTTCGACCACATCGATCGCGAGCGCTTCGAGGTCTACTGCTACTCCTACTACCAGGGCGAAGAGGACCGGCTGCAGAAGCACATCCGCGAGCAGGTCACCGCCTTCCGCTGGCATCCGGACATCAGCTCGCGCGACGCCGCGCAGATGATCGCCGACGACCAGCTGGACATCCTCTTCGAGCTGGGTGGCTCCACCCACATGAACAAGCTGGACGTCATGGCCTGGCGGCCGGCGCCGCGGCAGGCCAGCTGGCTAGGCTACCCGCACTCGGCGGGCCTCTCGACCATCGACTACTTCGTCTGCGATCCGTACAGCACCCCGACCCGGCCGGAGCTGATGATCGAGCAGCCGCTGACGATGCCGAAGAGCTGGATCGCGCTCGGCCGCATGGTGTTCTCCGAGCGCCACGAGATCGCCCCGGGCCTGCCGGAGGACCGCGCCGGCCGCATCACCTTCGGCACCGCCAACAACCCGCACAAATACAATCGGGACATGTTCGCCCTGTGGTCGGAGGTCCTGCGGCGGGTCCCGGGGTCGCGGTTCATGTTCATCCGCCCGGAAGGCGGCACGCCGAGCGCGCGGGCCAACCTCTTGAAGGAATTCGGCGGGCACGGGATCGCCGCGGACCGCATCGTCTTCCAGACCATCCGCGGCCGGCACATGCCGTTCTACAACGAGGTGGACATCACCCTGGACACCTTCCCGCTGACCGGCGGCACCACCACCACCGAAGCGCTGTGGATGGGCGTGCCCGTGGTCAGCCTGATCGGCGAGGCCTTCTTCGAACGGCTCAGCTATTCGATCCTGACCAACTGCGGGGTGGGCGACCTGGCGACGCCGGACAAGGCGCAATACGTGGAGATCGCCGCCGCGCTGGCCGGAGACCGCGCGCGGCGTCTGGACCTGCGGGAGAACCTGCGCGAGCGGATGCGCGACGGCCCGCTCGGCCGCACCGACGACTTCGCCCGCGACTTCTACGACATGGCGGCCCGCGCGGCGGAGCAGGCGCCGGCCAAGGCCGCCGCTAAGGCCTGAAGTATTCCTGCAAGAGGTCGTCGGGCCGCGGCCGAAAGGCCAGCTGGCCCGGCTTATCGCCGGGGAACACGAGCGAGCCCGCAGGCACGTGCTTGTTGATCACGCGCGTCCCCTGGCTGATCACGCAGTCGTCCTCGATCACCGCGCGCCCCGCCACCGCGGTGTGGGGATAGAGCACGACCCGCTCGCCGATCACCGGGATCTGGTCCTTGTGCCGCCCGACCGTGGCGCCCTGGTAGAGCACCAGGAAGTTGCCGTAGGTGGCCTTGGCCAGGACGATGCCGACGCTGTGGCCGATGTAGAACACCTCCGGCATGGCGATCTCGTAGAACAGGTCGATGCCGTTGAAGGCCTTGTTCATCAGGAACAGGCGGGTCGCCGCGGCCGTGTCGCCCGATCTCTGCCAGATCGTATTGCCGAGGAAATACAAATAGATGGTGTGCTGCGAAGACTGCAGGACATTGAATTCGTCCGGCCGCCAGGGCGCGCAGGCGTTGATACAGCGGTGCAGCCGCTCGAGCGCCTCGTCGATGTGGGCCTCGACGGCCGCGCGGAAGGCGTCCTGCCGCCCATCGGGAACCACCGCCGCGCATTGCGCCGTGGTGTAGGCCATCAGGCTCTCGCGGGTGTGGTCCTTGAGATTCAAGCCGTCAGCCCTTCCAGATAGGCGCGCACCACATCCTTCACCGGCCTGGGTCGCACGCCAAGGCTGGCCAGCCGCGCGATGCGGGCGTTGGGCGGTGGCACGGGCCGGGCGTCGCCGGTGAAGGCCACTGTCCGGCCGGCCTCTTCGAACACCCCAGCGATCTCGTCGTTGCTGACCAACTGGCCGCTCGCCACGTTGAAGATGGCTGCCTGCGGCGCCCCCGCGATGGCGATCAGCGCCGTGACCACGTCGTCCAGGTGAATGTAGTCGCGGGCCACGTGCGGGCTGGAGTCGAGCCGCAAATCCTTCTCGCGGCGCGCGCGGATCAGCCACTCCGACAGGAACCCCGGCGCGCCTGCCTCCCAGTCATAGACATTGGCCAGCCGCGCCACCCGGCCGCGCCCGTCGGCCCGGGTCAGGGTGAGGTTTTCGCCCAACGCCTTGGAGAGGTCGTAGACCCGCCGCGGATCGGTCGGATCGAACACCAGGGGCTCGGCCTCATCGACCTCCGCCTTCGGCAGGCCGTCGTAAAGCCGGGTGGAGGACAGATAGACCAGCCGCTCGAAGCGCCCGGCCCGTAGGATCTCGCTGACCAGGCTGGCGTGGGCCTCCACCGTGTCGAACGGGCGGCGGTCATAGTCTGCGGTCAGGCCGGCGCAGTAGTAGACCGTGCCCAGGTCGCGGGTGAGCAGCGCCGGATCACCTTTCTTCGGGGTCCAGGGGGCCTCGCCGTCGACGGCCAGCCCTGCGACCAGGCGGCGGCCGACGAACCCCTCACCGCCGACCACGGTCACGGCCATGCTCAGGCGCCCCGCTCGCCGATCTTGCGGGCCGGCGCCCCGGCGTAGATCGCATAGGCCTCCACCTCGCCGCGCACCACCGAGCCCGCCGCGACCACCGCGCCCTTGCGCACCATCGCGCCGTCGAGCAGCACCGCACCCGCCCCGATCCAGACGTCGTCCTCGACCACGATGCCGCCCTTGGACGGCTGGAATCCCTGGTCGCGGATGCGCCGCGTGCGGTCGGCGATGGCGTGGTTGGTGGGGGCGAAGGTGCAGTTGGCGGCGACCGCCACGGCGTCACCGATCTTCACGCCGTTGCCCGAGTAGATCACCGTGCCGGAGTTGATCGCGCACTCGGCGCCGATCACCACGTCGCCCATCCCGCCGGCCGGCTTGATCTTCACGAAGGCGTCGATGACCGTCTTCGCCCCGATGCGGATCAGCGTGCCGCGCACCGAGTCCTCGATGTCGGCGAGCGGCGAGATGCTCGCAGTGGGATCGATCTCAATCACCGCTCAGCGGCCCCCGGGTCCGTAGTCAGGATAGGTCGCGTCCCGCGGCGATAGCAATGCGGGCGCCTCGGGCCAGGCGATGGCGAAGGCCGGATCGTCCCAGCGCACGCCCGCCTCGTGGCCGGGCTCGAACCCGGGCGAGATTTGGTAGAGCACGTCGGTGTCCGGCTCGAGCGTGAGGAAGCCGTGCGCCACGCCCTCGGGGATCAGCAAGGCGCGGGCGTTGTCGGCGCTGAGCTCGCAGGCGGTCCAGCCCCGGTGGGTCGGGCTATCGAGGCGCAGGTCCACCGCCACGTCGAAGATCCGGCCGCGCACGCAGCGCACCAGCTTCATCTCCGCATGCGGTGCCGCCTGGTAATGCAGGCCCCGCAGGGTCGCCCGCTGCGGATTGCGCGACAGGCTGGTCTGGACCGGCGTGAACGGATGGCCGGCGGCGGCGAATTCCGCGGGATCGTGCAGCCGGGCGAAGGCGCCGCGCGCGTCGCCGCGGGGCTCGATCTCCACCACCACCACGCCGGGGATCTGCGTCTGCGCAAAGCGCATCAGGGGAGCACCCGCGTCTCCGGCGAGGCGGTGACGAACCGGCCGCCCCAGCCGTCGATATAGGAGAGCTGGCCCATGATCTCGTCCTTCAGGTTCCAGGGCAGGATCAGGACGTAATCGGGCTTCACATGGGCGACTTCGGAGGGGGCCAGGACCGGCACGTGGCTGCCGGGCAGGTAGCGGCCCTGCTTGGCCGGATTGGCGTCGAAGGCCGCGACGATGTCGCGCGCGCTGGTCCGGCAGTAGTTCAGGAAGGTGTTGCCCTTGGCCGCCGCGCCATAGGCCGCGATGCGCTTGCCCGCCACCGCGGCGTCCTCCAGGAACTTGCGGAAGCTGGCGCGCACCGCCTCCACCCTGGGCGTGAAGCCCGCATAGGTCTCGATCCGGTCGAGCCCCGCCGCAGCCTCGCGGGCGCGCAGTTCGCGCAGGGCGTCGGTTTCCTCGCGCCCCGAACCCGCGTGGCAGACGAACAGCCTCAGCGAGCCGCCGTGGGTCGCCTGCAGCTCCACGTCGAACGGCCGCAGCCCATGGGCGCGCAGCACCTGCTCCACCGCCAGCAGCGACAGGTAGGAGAAGTGCTCGTGGTAGATGGTGTCGAACTGCACCTTCTCGATGAGGTTCAGGAGGTGCGGGAACTCGAAGGTCAGCACGCCTTCGTCCTTCAGCACGTGCTGGAAGCCGGCCACGAAGTCGCCAATGTCGGGCACGTGGGCCAGCACGTTGTTGGCCGCCATCAGGTCGGCGCGCAGGCCGCGGGCGGCGAGGTCGCGGCCGGTCCGGTCGCCGAAGAACGCCACCTCGGTGGGCACGCCGCGGGCCCGGGCGGCCTCGGCCGTGTTGGCGGTGGGCTCGATCCCCAGCACTGGGATGTCCTTGGCCAGGAAATGCTGCAGCAGATAGCCGTCGTTGCTGGCCACTTCGACGACCAGGGAATCAGGGGCCAGGCCGAACCGCTCGGTCATCGCCTCGGCGTAGCGTCGGGCATGCTCCACCCAGCTCGGCGAATAGGAGGAGAAGTAGGCGTAACCCTCGTCGAAGATCGCCTCGGCCGGCACCACGTCGTCCACCTGCACCAGGAAGCAGGCATGGCAGACGCGAGCGTGCAGCGGATAGGCGGCCTCGGTCCCGGCGGCCAGCTGCTCGGGCGTCAGATAGCTGTTGGCCAGCGGCTGGTCGCCCAGGTCCACGAAGGTGTGGACCAGCGGCGTCTTGCAGAAGCGGCAAAGGGGCGGAGCGGTCATCGGCCCGCTTCGTAGCCTTCGATCTGCGACCGGCACAAGGCGAGCGCGTCCTCGCCGGCCGCCTGGCGGCGATACCAGTCCATGGTCAGGGCCACCGCGGCGGGCGCGTCCAGCCGGCTCTCGAAGCCGATGGTGCGTTTCGCCAGGCTTGCGTCGATCGCCAGCGACTTCGCCTCCAGCGACGTGGGGTCCGGCTCATAGCGCCAGGGCGCGCCGTCCAGCGCCTCGACGCCGAGCCTCGCCAACTCGCCCACCGTGACCTCGGCCCCGCCGGGGCGGGGCCCGAAATTCAGCGCCCGCGGCGTGGCGGGATCGCTGGCCAGGGCCTCCAGGTGGCGGAAATAGCCGGCCAGGCAGTCGAGGGCGTGCTGCCACGGCCGGGTCGCCTCCGGGTGGCGCAGCACCACGGCCTCGTGCGCCCTGGCCGCGCGCACGATGTCGGCCACGATCCGGTCGCGGGAGAAGTCGCCGCCGCCGATCACATTGCCGCCGCGCGCCGTGGCCAGCGGCACGCCGGTCGGCTCGAAATAACTCTTGGCGAAGCTCTGCGTGACGATCTCGGTAGCCGCCTTGGAGGCGGAATAGGGGTCCTTGCCGCCCAGCGGATCGGCCTCGGCGAAGGCGCGGCCGTGCTCGGCGTTGGCGTAGACCTTGTCGGAGGTGACCACCAGGACCGCCCGCAGCGCCTTGCCGCGCAGGCCGTCCAGCAGGTGCGCCGTGCCCATGACGTTGCTGGCGAGGGTGTCCACCGGCGCCTCGATGGCGGCGCGCACGATCGGCTGGGCGGCCATGTGCAGCACGAGGTCGAAGCCGCGGGGCGCCAGGAAGGCGGCCACCGCCGCGCGGTCGCGCAGGTCGAGGAGGTGGGAGTCCACCAGGCCCGCCACACCGGCCAGCTCGAACAGGTTCGGGGTCTGGTCGGGCGCCAGCGCCAGGCCGGTGACCTCCGCGCCCATCCCGCTCAGCCAGATCGCCGCCCAGGCGCCCTTGAAGCCGGTGTGGCCGGTGACGAGGACCCGCTTGCCGCGCCAGAATTGGGCGCTCACCTGCGCCACGGCGCCTCGCCGGAGGCCCACAGCGCTTCGAGGTGGTTCTTGTCGCGCAAGGTGTCCATCGCCGCCCAGAAGCCGTCGTGGCGGAAGGCCATCAGCTGCCCGTCGTGGGCCAGGCTCCCCAGCGGCCCGGATTCGAAGATCGTCTCGTCGCCCTCGATGCGATCCACCACCTCCGGCTGCAGCACGAAGAAGCCGCCGTTGATCAGGCCGTTGTCGCCAGGCGGCTTCTCGATGAAGCGCTCCACCCGGCCCTCGGCGATCTCCAGCGCCCCATAGCGGCCGGGCGGGGCCACCGCGGTCACCGTCGCCTGCTTGCCGTGCGCCCGGTGGAACCTGGCGAGCGCCGCCAGGTCCACGTCCGCCAGGCCGTCGCCGTAGGTGCAGAAGAACGGCTCGCCGGGCTCCAGGTAGCGGGCGATGCGCTTGATGCGCCCGCCGGTCATGGTCTCCTCGCCGGTGTCCACCAGGGTGACCCGCCAGGGCTCGTGGTTGGTGGCGTGGTACTCGACGACCCCGTTCGCCAGGTCGACGGTCAGGTCGGCGTTGTGGAGCACGTAGTTGGCGAAGTACTCCTTGATGACATAGCCCTTGTAGCCAAGGCAGATGATGAAGTCGTCGAAGCCGTGGCGCGAGAACAGCTTCATGATGTGCCAGAGGATCGGCCGCCCGCCGATCTCGATCATCGGCTTGGGCTTCAAATGGCTTTCTTCGGAGATCCGGGTGCCGAGCCCGCCCGCCAGGATGACTGTCTTCATGTCCCGCCCATGCCAGGCCCGCGCCGCAGATGGCGCTCCTCTTATCGCGTCCGCCGCGCAATCGCCAACTGCGCCGATAGGGCGGCGGGGGCTTGCGGCGGTCCGCCCGGCCGGGGCATGTGGCGGCCATGGCTGAGGCGCCGCGCGTCACCTTCGTCATCGCCGGGGTGCAGAAGGCCGGCACCACGGCCTTGTTCGACTATCTCGCCGAGATGGGCGACGTGGCGCTGCCGCGCCTGAAGGAGACCCACTTCTTCGACGACGAGACCCGCGACTGGGCCCGGCCCGACTACGGCGACTACCACGCCCTGTTCGACGATCCGGCCGGGCGGCCCTGCGGCGAGGCGACGCCGATCTACCTCTACTGGCCGAACAGCCTCGAGCGGATCTGCGCCTACAACCCGGCCATGCGGGTGGTCGTCCTGCTACGCGATCCGGTCGAGCGGGCCTGGTCGCACTGGCGGATGGAATATGCGCGCGGCGCGGAGACCCGGCCCTTCGCCTGGTGCATCCGCCAGGGCCGCATGCGGCTGTTCGAGGCGGGCCCTCGGAGCGGCCCCCCAAATGCCCCCGGAAACGCCCCCTGGGGCGTCCACCGCGAGTTCTCCTACGTGGAGCGCGGCTTCTACGGCGAGCAGCTGGAGCGGCTGCTCGGCCTCTTCCCGCGCGACCAGGTGCTGGTCCTGCGCGCCGAGGCGCTGCGCGACGATCCCGCGGCGACTCTGGCGGCGGTCCGACGCTTCCTGCGCCTGCCGCCGGCCAAGGCGCCCGCCGCGCGGGCCGTGCACGTGGGCCGCGAGATGGATTACGGCTCGAAACTCACCGCCGAGGACGCAGCCTTCCTGAAGGGCCTCTACGCCCGCGACCAGGCGCGGCTGGCCGAGCTCACCGCCCGGAGCTTCGCCTGACGCCACAGTTTCGACCGGGCCTTGGCCGAACCTCGCCGGCCCTTTCGGAGACCGTTCATGCGCCTTGCCCCCTTCGCCGCGGCGGCCGCCATCGCCGCCGCCCTTCCCGCCGCCGCCAGCCACGCCCAGGCGGGCCCGCCGCACCTGGCGTTTCCACTGGCCTGCGAGATCGGCAAGACCTGCGAGATCCAGCACTACGTCGACCGCGATCCCGGGCCGGGCGTGCGCGACTATCACTGCGGCCGGCGCACCTACCAGGCGCACAACGCCGAGGATATCCGGCTCCTGGACATGGCCCAGCAGCGGCGCGGCGTCGATGTGCTGGCCGCCGCCGCCGGGCGCGTGCTGGCGGTGCGCGACGGCGTCCCGGACATCTCGATCCGCGCGCCGGGCGCGCCCAGCACCGCCGGCCACCAGTGCGGCAACCGGGTGGCCATCGACCACGGCGGCGGCTGGATGACCGACTACTGCCACCTGGCCCTGGGCAGCCTGCGGGTGAAGGTCGGAGACGTGGTGGCGGCCGGCCAGCCCATCGCCAAGGTCGGCCTGTCCGGCGACACGGAGTTCCCGCACCTGCACATGTCGCTGCAGCACGGTAACCAGTTCGTCGATCCCTTCGCCCCGCAGCCCGGCGACAACCCCAGCTGCGGGCCCCACGACGCCCTGTGGACCCCACAGGCGCTGCAGGCCATGGGCTACAAGGCCGGCGCGATCCTCAACGCCGGCTTCGCGCCCCGCCCGGTGAGCGCGGCCGACGTGGAAGCCGGCGGCATTCCCGGCGCCACGATCCAGGGGCCGGTGATCGCGATCTACGCCCGCGCCATCGGGCTGGAGGCCGGCGACGAGATGGAGCTGACCCTGCGCGGTCCCGGCGGCGTGGTGCTGGCGAGCCAGCGCCTGGCGCCGCTCGCCACCAACGAGGACCAGCATTTCGACATGATCGGCCGCAAGCGCCCCGCCACCGGCTGGGCGCACGGGACCTACGCCGGTGAGGTGCGGGTCCTCCGCTCAGGCAAGGTCGCGCTGCAGAAACAGTTCACTGCGGCGCTTTGACCGACCCGGGGACGGAGGCCGCCACGGCGAAGTTGCGCAAACGTGATCAGGGATTCGCTTTCGCACGGTGGAGCTTTGCGTTAAAAGTCCAGGGTCAGCCTAGCTCTCCATGGCTGTGTCGCTTTGGCCGGGTGGCGGAACCTCAGGTTCCCTGCCCGGCCTCTCGCGTTTGGGGCCGCGAAGGCCGCGCCCTCAGCTTTCCGCGCCGATGACGATCAGCCCGTAGCGGGCGAGCCACAGGACCGCGCGTCCGACGAAGGAGCGCCGCGGCTGCGGCACGATCTGGATGACCTCGGCGACCGTGGCGCTGGGTCGGCTGCCCAGGAATTCAAGCACCAGCCGAGCCTCGTCCAGGGTCATCCGATGGAAGCCCGAATAGCTGGCCAGCGGGTGCCTGAGCAGCGGCTCCGCGAGCTCCCAGGTCATGCCCGGCGCCAGGGACAGCGGGCTGTTCTGCGAGAGGTGGCGCGACGGATAGCTCTGGAACAGGGTGAAGGGGTCGGGGCGATAGGGGTTGTCGCGGGTCGCCGGGGCCGGCGGAGCCGCCAGCCGGCGGGCGTTCTGCTCGGCCCAAAGCGCCTGGTACTGCGGGATGATCGCCGCCCAGTCGAAGACCTCCCGCGCCCGGGCCTTGGCGCTCTCGCCCATCCGGCGGCGGATGTCGGGATAGAGCACCATGGTGGAGATCGCGGCCTGGGCCTCGGCGTAGTCGATGGCCGTGAACTGGCCCGCGGCGCCCACATAGTTGTCGTAGTTGAGCCACTGGTTGGCGAACCAGAAGGCGAGGTCGGCGCCTTCGCCCGGCGGCGGAGCGATGGTCGCGATCCGGAAGCCGTCGACGCCGCTGCGGACGGTATCCTTGTAGCCGTCCCAGTCGGTCACCACGCAGGGCAAGCCGGCGGCCATGGCCTCGATCGGCGTCAGGCCGAAGGTCTCCTGGATGTTATCCGAGAAGCTGATGAAGAAGTCCGCCACGGACCAGATCGAGAAGCGCACGTCGGGCGGCCGGCCGTCGACGCTGCGGTAGAGGACCGAGGGGCAAAGCTGCCGCGTCTCGGCGTGATAGGCCTCGTCGGCCTTGGCGTTGGGCGACCAGCCGGCGTTCACCCAGCAGATCGGCTTGCCGGTGCTCCGGGCCGCCCGCTCCAGCGACAGGGCCATGAGCGCCGGGTTCATTTTCCCGCGCACGTTGAAGCGGCCCATGAACAGGGCGACGACCGCGTCCTCGGGAATCTCCAGCCGCTCGCGCCAGGCCTTGCGCTGCTCGGGCGAGGTCGAGAAGTCCTCGGTGTTGACGCCGAGCGGGATGGTGACCCGCATGGGTTCCGGCCGCCGCCGGGGCCCGAACTCCGCGGCCAGGTAGTCGCGCATGGCGTCCATCTGGGTGTCGACGCTGTGGCGCACGGCGTTGGAGGTGCAGATCAGGGCGTCATAGTCCTCGGTCGGCGCGATCAGCATCTCGCCGATGGCCTGCATGACGCGGTCGGTGGCGGTGGTGTGGGTGATGCCGCAGATGGCGTAGGTGCGCGGCCCGAACGGCCGGCGCAGCCAGGCTTCGTGCGGCAGGCCGGGCACCGGCATGTTCAGCACGCCGATCCCGCCCAGGCCGCGGCGGTCCATCTGGCCGATCCAGGTGATCGGCTTCTCCGGCGCGTGGATCCGCGCCAGCAGCTCGTTCAGCTCCGCCTCGGGGCGACCGGCGGCGTTCCAGAAGTAATAGCGCTCCACATCGGCGTGGCGGAGGTATCCGCGCAGGAAGCTTTCGCCGGCGGATATGCGGCCCAGCAGCTCGGGGCCGCTGGTGTCATAGCCGTTGGGGTGCAGGTAGAGGGCCGCGTTCGACATGTGGCGAAGGCTGTAGCGAGCCTTTCGCCGCGGCGAAAGGGGCGCAAAGAAAAGGGCCGCCCCGAAGGGCGGCCCCCGTAAGTCCGTCTGAACCTCGGAAGGCTTAGACGATGTTCGTGAAGTCGATGTCCGACAGCGAGCGGCCGATGAGGACCACCGCGTCGTCGCTGGCGTCGAGCGCGTTGGCCGTGCCGCCGTTGTTGGCGAAGACCACCACGTCGCTGCCGACCTGGATCGCGACGTACTTGAAGCCGGCCGAGAACTCCGCATTCGCGAAGGCCGTGGCCGCGGCGTAGTCCGTCGACGTCGTTTCGACGTAGTTGCCGACCGTGCCGACCCCAAGCGCCGTACCGCCCGAAACCGTGAAGTGCAGGGTGTCGAGCGGCGCATTGAGCACACCGCCCTGCCAATCCATGACGCGGTCCTGGAGGGCGATGGTGTTCGACGAGTCGGAGGGCGCGAAGTTGAACGTATCGTTGCCGAGGCCACCCGTCAGGAGGTCAGTACCCCCGCCGCCGGCGATCTGGTCGTTGCCATCGCCACCGTTGATCGTGTCGTTACCGGTCGCACCGCCCATGGAGATGGTGTCGTCGCCGGCGCCGCTCGTGATGTTGTGAACGCCCACGTCGGTCGAAGCGCTGGTGATGGAGTCGTTGCCGGCGCCCAGCGTGATGTTGGCTTTGGTAATCGCGCCGGTGATGCTGATCGTATCGCCGCCGCTGCCGCCGGTGATCGTATCGCTCCCGGTGCCCGCGATGGTGATGACGTCGTGGCCGTTGCCGACAGTGATGGTGTCATTGGCGGCCGCGGTCTGGGTGGTGATGGTGTCGTTACCATTGCCCAGGGTGATGAGGTCGTTGCCGGCGCCCGCAGCCGTAAGAACCAGGCTGTTGGCCCCGTCGCCACCAGAGATGGTGTCGCTGCCGCCACCCGCACCGCTGTGGGTGAGGACGTTGTTGCCCGTGCCCAGGTCGGCGTTGTTGCTGCCGGCGCCCGTCAGGTTCACCGTGTCGTCGCCGTCGCCGGCCAGGATCAGGTTGTTCCCGCCGGTGTCGTTGATGACGTCGTTGCCAGCTTCGCCCACCAAGGTGTCGGCGCCGCCAACGGCCGAGAGCGTGTCGTTGCCGAGGTTGCCGTCGAGGTAATAGTTCCCGCCGACGCCCGAGGCCACGATGCTGTCGTCACCTTGGCCGCCGGAGATCTGGGCTCCGCCGGCGCCGGTGTTCGACGCGGTGATCGTGTCGTTGCCGGCGTTGCCGTTGATGATGATCAGGCCGGTGTTGACGCCCGACACGTTGATGGTGTCGTCGCCGGCGCCGCCGACGATCGTCGCCGACGTAATGGTGGCGTCGTTGATCGAGTCGTTGCCGCTGCCGCCGTCGAGCAGCACCGTGCCACCGCTCTCGCTAAGGGTGTCGTCGCCGAGGCCGCCATTGATGGTGTCGTTGCCGCCACCGCCGACCAGGGAGTCGTTGCCGAGGTCGCCGCTGATGAAGTCAGCCACGGTGCCGCCCTTGATGGTGTCGTCGCCTTGGCCGCCCAGCAGGGTGCTGGCCGCCGTGTCGGCCGAGTAATCGATCGTGTCGTTACCCTTGTTGCCGTTGACGTTGTCGCTGCCACCGGTGGCCGTGGCGGAGATCACGTCGTTGTCTTGGCCGCCGTAGATGGTGTCGTTGCCATCGCCGCCGTCGAGCACGTCATTGCCCGCGTTGCCTTGCAGCAGGTCGTTGCCCGCGTTGCCGGCGAGGTTGTCATCGCCGCTGTTGCCGAAGAGCGCGTCCCCGACAATGCTGTCGGTCGGCGTGCCGGGGGCGGGACTCGCCGCCGGGGGCGTAATCAGCACCGTGCCGGTGTCGGCGCCGGTCGTACCCACGAACAACCGGGAAGAATCCGGGAAGACGAAGTCGTTTTCGCCCAGGATGCCCGCGCCGAAGGTCACCGACTTGCCATCCGACAGGTCGGTAAGCGTCGCGCCCGTAACCGTGGTCGAGCCAGCCGTGGTCGCGCTCGGCGCCACGACCGTCGTGATGTACGAAACCGACATCTGGTTGCCCGTCGATGTCGAGTTGCTGAAGACGATCGTATCCGAAGTCGCGTTGTATGACGTGGCCTGGGCCGCCGTCATCGTCTCAAAAATATAGGTCGCCATTTAGTCTCTCCAGTCTGTGTCACACGGACCCCGGTACGCCTGGCCCCCAGTCGCGTTGGAGCGAGTCCCCGGCGATCCATCTCCCCCAGCGCCATAGCATGGCCGTGGCGTAGGTTAAACGAGCCCGCATGGAGACGTATCGGAAGCGTGCAACTTGCGCAACAGCTATTAGGTACGACCAGACGACCGGCAATCACCTGTTTCCTAAGAGCAACTACTGCTCATGGAAGGCGTGATTGAGTGTGTCGGTGATGGGTTGGATGAGGAAGCCCATGAGGGTCCGATTCCCGGTGACGATCATCGCCGAAGCCGTCATCCCGGGCACCACTTTCACGTTCTTTTCCAGGCCCGTGAGGTCCTTCGGATCGATCCGCAGATCGGCTCGGAAGAATGACGGCCCATCCTTGCTGACCATCCGGTCCGCCGAGACCACCGCCACCGTGGCCGGCAGCGGGCTGTTCCAGCGCGGGTTCGGGCCGACGAGCCGCACCTGGGCCTTCATGCCCACATGCACCTGATCGATGTCTTCCGGCTTGATCATCACCGTGACCATCAGCGGCGAGGTCGAGGGCACGATGTCCATCAGGGTCTCGCCGGCGCCGGCCACGCCGCCCGGCGTGAACTGCGTCAGGTTGAACACATAGCCGTCCACCGGCGAGGTGACGGTGGCGCCCTTCAGCGTCTCCTGCTCCGAAACGAGCTTCGGCAGCGATTCTTCAAGCTTCGACTGGGTGTCGCGCAGCTGTTCGGCGGCGTCGCTCTGGCGCTTGTCGCGCAGCGCCGCCAGCTGCATCTTGGTCTCGCCCATCTGCTGGTGCAGGCGGGCGATGTCGGCGAGCAACGAACCCTTCTTGCCCTGCAGGTCCGAGACCTGGCGCTGATAGCGCAGGATCAGCGTCTTGGGCGCGTAGCCCTTGGCATAGAGCGTCTGGTAACCGGCCATCTCCTCGACGGTCAGCTTGCGCTGCTCCTCGACCGAATCGAGTTGCGCCTGGTCGCCCAGGACCTGGTTCTGGATCTGGTCGAGGCGCTGCTGCAGCATCGAGGCCTGGCTCTGGAACAGCTGCAGGCGGCTGGTGAACAGAAAATCCTGGTCGCGAATCATGCCGGCCACCGTCGGGTCGGCCGTGCGGCTGGTGAGCTCCGGCGGGAACTGCAGCGCGGGCCGGTTGGTCGCCTCCGCGCTCAGCCGCACGGCCTGGCTCATCAGGGTGTCGGTCTGGTTCTGCAGGATGTTGACCGCCGCCTTCGGATCAGTGTCGTCGAAGGTGATCAGCGGCTGACCGGCGCGGACCAGCTGGCCCTCCTTCACCAGGATCTGCCGGACGGTGGCGGTGTCCTTGTGGCGGATGGTCTTGCGGTTGGCCTCGACGGTCACCTGGCCCGGCGCGGTGACGCCCGAGGCGAGCGGCGTCAGCGACGCCCAGACCCCGAGCCCGATCACCAGGGTGCCGATGATCGCCGCGCCCACCAGCATGGGCCGGCGCAGGCGATGCTCCAGCCGCGGGTCGAGCGGGGTGCGGTCGTCGCTGCCGAAGGTCGGAGCGACATAGGTGGAGCGGACAGGTCCAATCTCAAGTTTCATGCCTGAGCCTCGATCGCACGCACCTCGGTGGGCTTCATCAGCCGCGCCATGACCTGGTCCTTCGGGCCGAACAGGTCGATCCGGCCCTCGCGCAGCACCAGGAGCTTGTCGGCCGAGCGGAAGATGCCCGGCTTGTGGGAGATCACCACCACCGTCGCGCCCTTGACCTTCATGGTCTCGATGGCCTTGAGCAGTGCGTCCTCGCCCTCCGAGTAGAGGCTGGCGTTGGGCTCGTCCAGGACGATGAAGGCCGGATCGCCGAGCATGGAGCGGGCCAGGCCCACCCGCTGCCGTTGGCCGGCGGACAGCACCACGCCGCTCTCGCCGACGTCGGTGTCGTAACCCTTGGGCATGCGCAGGATCAGTTCGTGCACCCCCGCCAGGGTGGCCGCCTGAACCACCTGCTCATCGGTGATGTCTTCCCGGAACCGGGCGATGTTGGCCCGCACCGTGCCGGAGAACAGCTCGGTGTCCTGCGGCAGGTAGCCGACGTGGCGGCCGAAGTCGGCCCGTTCCCAGGTGAACACGTCGGCGCCGTCGAGGCGGACCGAGCCGTTCACCGGCTTCCAGATGCCGACCAGCAGGCGCGCGAGGGTGGACTTGCCGGCGCCCGAGGGGCCGATCACGCCCAGCATCTCGCCGGGCTCGATGCGGAAATTGATGTTGGCCAGCACCAGCTTCTGCGCGCCCAGCGGCGCGAAATTGACGCCCTCGACGCTGAGCCGGCCGGTCGGCCGCGGCAGGGTGGTCGCGAGCGTCGGGGGCTCGGCGCGCTCGAGCAGGCTGGTCAGCCGCCCGTGCGCCCGGGCCATGTTGTTCAGCGGCTCCCAGGCGCCCACGATCCGCTCGATCGGCTGCAGTGCGCGGCTCACCAGGATCATGTTGGCGAACAACATGCCGGAGTGGATCTTGCCCTTCAGGATCAGGTAGGCGCCGACCGCGATCACCAGCACCTGGATGCCCATCCGGGTGGCCTTGATGAGGTCGGTGTACATGTTGGACTGTTCGGCCGCGACGGCGCCGCGCTCGATGGTCACCGCCCGGTGCTGGGCCCAGGCCGCGCCCAAGGTCGGCAGCATGCCCATGGCCCGCACCACCTCGCCGTTGCGCAGGGCGGCTTCGGTGAAGGCGTAGCTCCTCAGCGCCGCGTCGTTGGCTTCCCTGGCGGTCGGGCGGATGGCCCGTTCCTGCGCCAGGGCCAGGGCCAGCAGGGTCAGGCCGCCGACCAGGGCCAAGGTCCCGACCATCGGATCGATCAGGTACAGCACCAGGACGAAGACCGGGATCCAGGGCAGGTCGAAGAACGCCGCGGCGGCCACGCCGGTCAGGGTCTGGCGGAAGGTGTCGAGGTCGCGCAGCGACTGCGAGCGGGCGGACGGATCGCCGCGCACGGCGGCGTCGAACAGGCCGGAGAAGATGTGGCCCGAAACCCGCTGGTCGAGCACCACGCCGTAGTTGATCAGAATCCGCGCCCGGAAGTCGTCGATCGCGCTGGAGACGTAGAAGACGAAGATGGTGATCAACGTCAGGATCCACAGGGTCGGCAAGTTCTGGCTGATCATCACCCGGCCGTACACCTGGAAGGTGTAGAGCGGCAGCGCCAGGTACAGCAGGTTCGTGAAGAAGCTGAACACCGCGGCCACGATGAACGGCCGCTTGCCCTCGGCTAGCGCCCGGGTCAGCACGTTGTCGGGCTGATTCGTCAAAAAGGTCAGGAATTTCATGCGCGCCGAGCCGTCCCGTAGGTCCTTGAGGCCAGTGTAACTAAGGATGGCCCAAAAGGGTTGAACGCCGTGCGGCCGAGAAAGATCGACCGTTGCTTCGCGGCGGAACGCCCGGAGCGGGCGGAGAGATGCGCAGGGCCCGGACTGATGTCAATGCTGCATCCAATAGGCCGCAGCGTGGCCGCACGCCATTGCCCGGCACGCGTGCTAAAACGCACGCGAACGGCCGGTTTCCGGCCGCCCTCCCGAGGTGCGGGGATGTCCAAAGTCGCGATCATTGGCAGTTGCATTAGCCGCGACCTGTGGCCGATCCGTGGCGACATCGACCGGTTGCTCTACGTGTCGCGGACCAGCCTGCCGAGCCTGTTCTCGGCGCCGGTCAAGGGCTTCCGGCCGGCCGCGGAGCCGCCCGCGCCGCTCGGCCGCCATCAGCATCGCGCGCTGGTCGCGGACCTGGAGAAGACGGCGCTCGCCGCACTGGTCGCCTTCCGGCCCACCCACCTGATCTTCGACTTCATCGACGAGCGATTCGATCTGCTCAGCCTCGACGGCGGCCTCGCCACCCACAGCTGGGAGCTGGCGGCCAGCGGCTACATGGACCGCAAGCCGTTCCGCCGCGCGCGGCAGGTCCCGCGCCTGTCCGACGCCTGCGGGCGGCTGTGGAGCCGCGGCGCGGCGGAGATGGCCGCCTTCGTCCGCGCCACGCCGCTGCGCGACGCCCGGCTGATCCTGCATTCCGCCCGCTGGGCCGAGCGCCAGCGCGACGCGAAGGGACGCGTCAGGCCGTTGCCGACTCCGGAGATCCAGCCCGGCCGGCCGGAACAGATCGAGGCGCACAACGCCCTCCTGGCCCGCTATGAGGCCGAGTTCGAAGCTCTCCTGCCGCCGCTGGCGCGGATCGAGGCGCCGTCGCACCGGCTGGCCGACGCGGGCCACCAATGGGGCCTCAGCCCCTTCCACTACGTGCCGGCCTACTACGAGGACATCTGGCGCCAGCTGGAGGCGCTGGGCGTCGAGCGCGCGCTCAGCGGGCCTGGCGACGCGCCCAGTGTTCAAGCGGCGTGATTCCCTGGCGCACGACCTCGGGCGTGGACGCCAGATAGGCCGCCGTCGGGAAGCCCGGCCGCGCTTCGACCACCGTCCAGGCGCCTCCCTGCAGATAGTCGACCAACGGATTGGCGTGGGCCGCCAGGGCCGCGCCGCGGGCGGCGACATAGTGCTGCGTGTCGAACCAGGGGCTCGGGCTCCGCCCTTCCAGGCCGCCCGCCGTGACGAAGTGGGCCAGGGGCTCGAAGCCGGCGGCCGCCACGTCCGGGTTCTGGGCCAGGTACCAGGCCGGGTCGAACAGCGGATGCGGCGACAGGCCCTTCGTCCAGCCCACGGTCACATAGTGGGTGAGCGGCGGCGTCTCGCGCGCCGAGCGCGGCGCGGCGCGGCGGTACCAGGCCGGATCGAACAGCGGGTGGGGCGACAGGCCGCGCCGCCAGCCGTCGCGGAGATAGTGGCTCAGGGGGTCTTCCCCCGCGCGTAGGTCGGTCGCCTGGGCGGCGTAGTGGGCGATGTCGAACAGCGGATGCGGATTGCGTCCCCGGGCCGCCCCGGCGCGCACGAAATGCTCCAGCGGCGACAGCTCCGCGCCCGCCAGCTCCGCGGCGTTCTCGCGGCGATACCAGGCCGAATCGAACAACGGATGCGGCTGGCGGTCCACCTGGGCCCCGGCCAGCAGGTAGTGGACCAGCGGCGCGGTCCCGGCGGCCCGGACATCGGTGTAGGTCGCCAAGTACCAGGCCTGGTCGATGAGGGCGGGCGGCTGGACGGCGGGCTCGGCGCCGCGCCGCGCATAGGCCGCCATGTGGCGCAGGTCGAACAGCGGCCGGCCGGCGCCGCGCCACAGCCCCGATCGCGCGATGACCAGCGCCTGGCCAGGTGAGAACAATCGTCCGAGCAGCTGTTCCAGCAGGCGGGTCGGCCGCCGCCGGCGGCGCAGACGGCCGGGCCTGGCCTCGGCCCAATAGCGGCGGAGGGATTCGTTACGCAGGTGGGCCTGCGCCTCGGCGCGGCCGATCAGGGCTTCGGTGAGGGCCAGCGTCAGCTCCGCGCGCAGGGTGGCCTCGCCCACCTGGGCCTGGTGGGCCACGGCCTGGGCTTGGCCGACATCCTGCTCGGCGCGGGCGCGTGCCGCGGCCACCTCATCCTCGGCGCGCTTGCGCGCGGCGGCGACCTCAGCCTCGGCTCGCTGACGGGCCTCCTCGGCCCGATCCTCCGCGGCCCGGCGCTCGGCGCGGATCTCGTCCGCCCGGCGGGCCACGGCCGCCACCCGCTGCAGGAAATGGCTCGACGCGGCCTTGGCGGCGCTCTTGGACGGCTCGGCCACGCTCACAGGCCTTCCCGTTCGAGCCATTGCTTGTAGCTGCCTGCGCCCGCCGCGAAGGGATCCGGATAGGCCGCCTGCAGGTCCACGCGCTGCCGGTAGAGCACCCGCTGCGGCTTCTCGATCGGCGCGCCGTCGGCGTAGCGGTCGTAGGCCCACCAGCGTCCGGGGATCGCGGCGTCCGTCGCCTTGGCCACCTGGCGCTTGTACCAGCCCCAGATCTCATAGACCGGGAAGTTCCGGCCGGCGTACTTCTTGGTCATCACGTCGCCCAGCGGGCCGAGCTTGGTGAAGTGCCAGAACCGCAGGGGGCTGCCGTTGACGGTGATGCGGCCGTCCTTCTCCACCGCCAGCGTGCGGCGCGAGAGGTTCCAGCTGGCGACATTGTAGCCGGGGTCGCGGATCACCTTCACCCTGTCGAACAGGGCCGGCACGTGGTCGCACCACCGCTGGTCCACGAACAGGCCGTTGGGCATGTCGTCGTAGCAGTAGCTCAGCAGCCGATCGTTCCACCACTTCGCGAAGCGCGCGCCCTCGCCGCGGGTGCGGATCGCCACGAACCCTAGGTTGAAGATGCCGGTCCGCGAGGCCGAAAGGTCGTTGTCGGCGATCGCCGCGGGATCGTCGTTCGGATCGATCAGGTGCGGCGTCAGCAGGATGTCGTGGTCCTCGAGCCAGGCCGTCAGCGGGTCGAGGCTCTCGAACAGCGCGGTGTCCGGATCGAGGTAGATGACCGCCTCGGCGCCCGAGCTGCAGGCCTGGTGGATGAAGGGGCCCTTCACCGCCGTGCAGACCTCGACCACGTCGTGCTTGAAGAGCCAGCTCTGGAAGTCGGGGATGCCGAGGTCACCGGCCCACACCACGCGGTCGAACGGCTCCTTGGCGGGATCGAAGACGAAGCCCTCCGGCGGCTGGTCGGTGATCAGCGCCACCAGCTCCCAGTCGGGATGGAAGCGGCGCAGGGTCTGGAACAGCACCCGCGCGCGGTTCAGGTAGGAGAAGGTGAAGCTGGAGTAGCAGAGCACCTTCATGCGCCGGCCCCGGAAGCCACGTGGTCAGGAGAGATCAGGTCCATGGTCAGCGCGCTGAACTCCAGGTCGTAGAGCTTGGCCCCGCGTCGGGCGCGGGCGAGGCCTTCGATGTCGCCCGTTTCGAAGGCCGCCGCCAGCGCCTCTTCGCCGGCCAGCACCCGGCCGTGGCCGCCGGCCTCCACGAAGGCCGCGACATTGCCGCTGTCGGGATGGGTCAGGATGGCCGCGCCGGCGGCGACCGCCTCGTGGGCGGTGAACGAGAAGGTCTCGCGGCAGAGCGGCCAGATCAGCGCCACGTCCACCTGCGCGGCCGCCAGCGCCTTCTGCATGGCCTTGGCCTCATAGCCATTGGCCGAGACCGCGTGGAAGGCCACCGGCAGTCCGGCCGCCGCCTGGGCCCCGAAATGGTGGAACTCATAGCGGCGGTCGTCGGCGAACCGCAGCACCAGCTCGCGGAACACCGGCCAGCCCTTGTGCGCCGCCGGCAGCCCGACAAAGGCCACCTTGAGCGGCCGCCCGGCGCGACCGGCCGGGGCGGGTCCGCGCGCCACGAGCCTGGCGTGCGGCGCCACCACCTCGCCCTTGGTCCGGAACGACCCGGAGCTGCGCCACAGATCGAGCGTCGGCTGCGAGGGGCTGACCACCGTCAGGTCCAACTGCCTGAACAGCCGTGCGTGCTCGGCCAGGTGCCGCGCCCGCCAGGGCCCGTAGATGCAGACCCCGCAGGCCGCGCTCTCCGGCGGCGGCGCGGCGCAGTCCTCCACGTCGTTGCGCAGCAGGTGGAAGCCGGCGCACAGACTCGCAAAGTCATGCAGCCAGAAGAACCCCCGCTTCAGCCCGGCGGCGCCCAGCACGAGGAGCGTCTCCTTCACCGAGTGGCCGAGCAGGCTGTGGATCGCGAAGCTGCCGCCCGCCGCCCGGCCCGTCAGCGCCTCGGCGACGGCGGCCGCCGAATAGAAGCCCACCGGTTCGCCGTTCCACACCACGCCCAGCAGCGCCGGCTCGCGCACACGCAGGGCCGGCCAGGGCTTGGCCGGGAACAGGTGCAGGTGGTCGCGGCCAGCGCGAGCCACGGCGGCGGCCTCGCGCTGCACGCAGAGCTGAACCCCGCCCAGGTTCACGCTGTAGTCGTCGTGGCTGAAGGTGATGTGCAGGCCCTTCAGGCCGGCGCGCGATGTCGCCAGGGCGCGGGCCAGTTGGGCCGGCGGACTGGCCCGCACCGCCGCCGACGCCTTGGCCGCTTCGGCCATGCGCGCATCCATGGTCGTGAGCTTGGCCAG
Organism: Phenylobacterium sp.; assembly: GCA_028290925.1. GTDB lineage: Bacteria > Pseudomonadota > Alphaproteobacteria > Caulobacterales > Caulobacteraceae > Phenylobacterium. The sequence continues at coordinate 26,495 of JAQGIX010000381.1, forward strand.
GATCTCATAGCGGAAGCCCAGGTCCTGGCGGGGGCTGCGGCCCTCGGTCCGGCCGGCGCGCAGGTAGTGGACGAAGGGATTCATCCCCGCCTCGGCCACGTCCGGATTGGCCTCCAGATATTCCCGCACCGAGAAGTCGCGGTTCGGGTCGCGGCCCTCGCGCCAGCCGCTCACCAGGAAATGCTCGACCGGGTCGAGGCCGGCGCGGGCCACGTCGGGATGGGCGCGCAGATAGAAGCGGCCGTCGAATTCGGCCTCGACGATCTCCCGGTCCGGATGGAAGCGGCGGAAGGTCTGCAGGACCCCGCGGCGCACTCTCAGGGCCACCGACCTCACGCCGCGGCCTCCGCCGCCAGGAGATCGACGGTCAGCCCGCTGAACTTCAGATCGTGGAGCGCGGGCTTGCGCCGGGCGCGGGCGAGCTTGAGCACCGCGCCGCTCTGGAACAGGGCGGTGAGCGCCGTCTCGCCGGCGACCACCCGGCCGTGGCCGCCGTCCGCCACGAAGGCCGCGACGTTGCCGCTGTCGGGATTGGTCAGGATGGCCGCGCCGGCGGCGACGCCTTCATAGGCGGTGAACGAGAAGGTCTCGCGGCACAACGGCCAGACCAGCAAGGCGTCGAGCCCAGCCGCCGCCAGCGCCTGCTGCATGGCCTTCGGTTTGGCGCCGGTGACGATCACCGGCTCGAAGCCGATCGGCAGGCCGCCGATGGTGCGCAGGCCGAAGTGGATGAACTCGTAGCGCGGGTCGTCGGCGAACTGCTCCGCCAGTTCGCGGAACACCGGCCAGCCCTTGTGCGCCGCCGGCACGCCGGCGAAGCCCAGCCGGAACGCTCCCTTGCGGACCGGCGCCGGACCACGGCGCACCAGCCTGGCGTGCGGCAGGACAACCTCGCCCTGGGTCGGGAACGACCAGGATTTGCGCCACAGATCGAGCGTCGGCTGCGACGGACTGACCACGGTCAGGTCCAGCTGCTTGAACAGCCGCTCGTGCTCGGCGAGGTGGCGTCCGCGCCACGGCCCGTAGCTGCAGATCCCGCAGGCCGCGCTGGCGGGGGGCGGGGCGGCGCAGTCTTCCACGTCGTCGCGCAGCAGGTGGAAGCCGGCGCACAAGCTGGCGAAATCATGCAGCCAGAAGAAGCCCCGCCTCAGGCCCGCCGCGGCCAGGATCTTCACCGTCTCGTCGGCGCTGTGGCCCAGCAGGCTGTGGACCGCGAAGCTCCGCGCCCCCGCCGGCCCGGCGGCGGCCCGGGCCAGCACCTAGGCCAGGGTCGCGGCCGAATAGAACCCCACCGGCTCGCCGTTCCAGACCACGCCCAGGACCCCGGGCTCGCCGCGCGTGCGGACCACCGGCCAGGCGGCGGCCGGATGGATGTGCAGGTGATCGCACCCGAGCCGGGCGATCCGCGCCGCCTCCCGCTGCAGGCAGAGCTGCACCCCGCCGAGGTTCGCCGTGTAGTCGTCGTGGCTGAGGGTGACGTGCAGGTCCTTGAGGCCGGTCCGCGAGACGGCCAGCGCCTGCGCCAGGGCCGAGGCCGCGCCGCGCTTTACGCCGCCGCTGGCCGCCGCCGCCCGGGCGACCCGCTGCTCGACCGGCACGAGGGTCGCCAGGATTTCATAGCGGAAGCCGAGGT
>JAQGIX010000289.1 GCA_028290925.1 Phenylobacterium sp.
TCCGCTAATGGTCGAACGCCGACATAGACTTCAAGCCTGAGAGCGGACTCTCTGAACGTCTGCAGAGGGTGGTGAGCGGACGTTCAATCTGCGCTGCTTCCCGCATCCATTTTCAGCGCTGCAGCCATCTCCCTAGAGCGCGGCCTCAGGAAGGGTCTTCCGAGATGCTTGAGGTCTCCGCAGGATAGCAATTCCAGTTTCCGTCTCCTGCTCCGGGGGCTGCTAACACAGGCGACCAAACCCTTGACGACCTTGCCTGACCCGCGGGGACAGTTCCCTCGACTTCGCCGGAGCCTGACTGACCTCTCCCGGCAGGCGAAGAGTCGCAGTGCACCCGGACGCTCATCGCCACGCTGTTTCGATTGGTGATGACAACGTCCGCAAACCGTCGTCCGTCAGTCTCGACGCCCGATCAGGAAACATTCACGTATACGGAGCCCAACGAGTTTGGCGAGCCGATGCCTTGGACCGCAACCGACGGGGATGCCGTCACGAGTCGTGCGATCGGCGCCCAACTTGTTCGACCGTCGAAGGGCCAGCGGCTGCGGGAAGGCCGAGTTCGAGGGCCATCCCGATCTCAAAACCCTCCCCCGAGCGAAGCACGTATCGCACGAAGCTAGAACGATGCGCGAACATCGATTGTAAAATCGGCTGTAATTCGATTGTAAATTCGCCGCCGCCTCACAGCGGGACAGAACCTAACCCCTTGAAAGTAATGGCGCGCCCGGAACGATTCGAACGTCCGACCCTCAGATTCGTAGTCTGATGCTCTATCCAGCTGAGCTACGGGCGCGCACCGGCCTCTTGAGGCAAGGGACGGGTATCTAGCGACCGGCGCGGGCGGATTCAACTGCCGAATTGCGCGCCATAGGCCGCGGCCACGGCTTCCATGGCCGGCGGCCAGGCCCCGAACGACAGCTGCCGGAAGAGCCTGGGCGAGGCAGACCAGGGACGGCCGGCCTGCCGCGGCGCGCCGGCGGGCATGAACTCGGCGTGGGTGTTGTCTTGCGTCCGCCGCATGGGCCATGGGTGTCAGGGTGAGCCCCGAAGTCAACGACAGGACCGCCTGGCTGGCCCGCGCCGCCGCCGCCCGCGAGGCCGGCGATCTCGCCCTGGCCGAGCGGCTCTATGCGCAGGCCGCGGCGCGCTGGCCCGACGCGGCCGAGCCGCACCACCACCTTGCCGGCCTCCACCGCCGGGCCGGCCGGCTGGATCTCGCCGAGGCGGAGTACCGCCGAACCCTGGCGCTGGCGCCCGGCGCGGCCGCGACGGAGCGGGTGCTGGCCACCCTGCTGCTCAGCCAGGGCCGCTTCGCCGAGGGCTTCGCCCTGTTCGAGGCCCGCCACGCCGTGCCGGCCATGGCCAAGCCCGCCCTGCCGTTCGCCGAGTGGCGCGGCGAGGATCCCGCCGGCAAGCAGCTGTTGATCTGGCCGGAGCAAGGCTTCGGCGACCAGATCCAGTCCGCCCGCTTCGCCCCGGTGCTCAAGGCCCTGGGCGCCCAGGTGACCCTGATCTGCGCCCCGGCGCTCGAGCGACTGTTCGCGGCCTCGCTGGGCGTGCCGGTGATCGCCGCGGCCGGCCCCGTCGAGTTCACCGATCCGGACTACTGGGTGATGTCGGGCTCGCTGCCCGCCCGGCTGGGCGTCACGGTGGAGACCATTCCCGCCGCGCCCTACCTCCAGGCGACCGAAGCCCGGCCGCGGCTCGGTGAAGGTTTCAAGGTCGGGCTGATGGCCCGCGGCAACCCGGCGCACGAGAACGACGCCCACCGCTCGCTGGGGTCGCACGGCGCCCGGCGGCTGCACGACCTGCCGGCGCGGATCGTCGATCTCGACCCGGCCGCGACCGGCGCGCGCGACTTCGCCGACACCGCCGCCATCCTGGATCAGCTCGACCTGGTGATCTCGGTGGACACCTCGGTCGCCCACCTGGCCGGGGCCATGGGCAAGCCCTGCTGGGTGCTGCTGCCGGCCATCGAGACCGACTGGCGCTGGCTGCGCGAGCGCACCGACAGCCCGTGGTATCCGTCGCTCAGGCTCTACCGCCAGGACCCGGGCGAAGGCTGGGGCCCGGTGATCGACCGCCTCGCCGCCGACTTCGCGGCGCGCCGCTAGGCCGGCAGGTCGCGCCAGCAGCGCACGTCCGACCCCGGCCAGGCCGTCGCCTCATAGACCGCGCGCGCCACCGCGCGGGCCAGGGTATCGGCCGCCAGCGCGCCCAGCCGCGCCACGGTGAAATTGGCCGGCTCGGGACAGGCCTGCCGCCCCGTGGACAACGCGAACACCGCGTCGCCGTCGAACGGCGAATGCACCGGCCGGATGGCCCGCGCCAGCCCGTCCTGGGCCATGATCGCCATGCGCTTGGCCTGGACCGGCGTCAGCGCCACGTCGGTGGCCACGCAGGCGATGACCGTGTTGCGGGGCGCGGCGCCCAGCTTGGCGAGGCCCCAGTCGTCCGGCGCGGCGGCGAGGCCGGCCGAGCCCAGGCCGCCGAACTCCTCGCCGATCTCATAGGGCGCCGACCAGAAGGTCCGGCCGCCCGGCGCGACCACCGAGCCGAAGGCGTTCACCGCGACGATCGCGCCCACCGTGAAGCCGTCGGCGCTCACCACCGAGGCCGAGCCGATGCCGCCCTTCAGCACCCCGGCCATGGCCCCGTAGCCCGCGCCCGCGGTTCCCAGCCGAAAGCTCTCCGAAGCCGCGGCGATGGCGGCCATGCCCAGTTCGCGGTAGGGCGGCGCCTCGCCCCAGGCCTTGTCGCCGCCGTTGGCCATGTCGAACAGGATCGCCGCCGGGATCACCGGCGAGGGCGGCACGTCCGGGCTCGCCGCCAGCGCATAGCCGCGGCCCCGCGCGCCCAGCCAGGCCGCCACGCCGTCCGCCGCGCCCAGGCCGTAGACCGAGCCCCCGGACAGCACGACCGCGTCAACCGCCTCGACCAGGTTCTCCGGCTCCAGGGCGTCCGTCTCCCGCGTCCCCGGCGCGCCGCCGCGCACATCCGCCGCGCAGACCGCGCGCGCGTCGGGCAGGATCACCGTCACGCCGCTGCGCGCCCGCAGGTCCTGCGCCTGGCCGACCCGCAGGCCCGGGACGTCGGTGATCAGATTGCGGGCGCCGGGCGCTGCGGTTGACGGCGGGGCGTTCATGGGTGACGGACCTCGCACAGCAAGACGTTTGTTGTCCACGCGCCCCAGCCCCTAAGGTGGCGCTTCGCCAAATCCGGAGCTGTTTGAACCCGTGTATTCGTTCCGTCGCGCCCTGCCGTTCGCGCTCCTCAGCCTTTTCACCCTCACCGCCGCCACCGCCCAGCCCGCGGCCGCGCCGGCGACCGCGCCAGCCGTCGCGTCCGAGAAGTCCGCCTTCGCGCCCCACGCCATGGTGGCCGCGGCCAATCCGATGGCCGTCGACGCCGGGCTGAAGGTGCTGCGGGCCGGCGGCTCGGCGGCCGACGCGGCGGT
>JAQGIX010000291.1 GCA_028290925.1 Phenylobacterium sp.
GCGCCGGCCAGCCGGACGGTCACGCCGAGCTCGCCCCTGGCCTCCGCCAGCTCGATCGGCCCGGCGGCCCGCTCCAGCGTGTAGGCGCCGAGGCTGGCGTGGAAGACCGCCCCCTGGCCGGCGAACCGCCAGCCGACCTTGGTCTGGGTCAGCACGCCGGTCACCCGGGCCGGCCCCACGGGCGGGCCGTCGGTGATCCGCGACAGGGCCGGCGTGGTGGCGGTCAGGCTCAGCCCCTGCGGTCCGAGCGTGCGGGTCCCGAGGTCGCCGAGGCCCGAGGCGGCCACCACCAGGTTCCCGGCCGAGGCCTGCGCCTGCAGGGCGAAGAGCTGGGGACCCGCCTGGCGGCCGGTGATCTGGAAGCGCGCCTCCGGGCCGAGGCGGCGGGCGTAGGGCGCGGTCAGGGCCGAGGCGGTGAGCGAGACGCGGCCGGTGGCCTGGCCTTGCGTCCTGTCCCAGGTCCCCTGCGCCTCCAGCGGCCGGGTGGTCCCGGAGAGCGCCAGCGCCTGGAAGCGGCCCTGGTCGGTGCGTCCGCCGGCCGCGACCCGCAGCGAGAACGGCTGGTTCGAGGGCAGGCCCAGCGCCCCGGCCAGCGCCCCGCCGCGGGCCTCCACGGCGTCGATCTGCAACAGCAGCGGCCGGTTCCTGGCGATGTCGTAGTCGGCGTTCAGGTGGTCGCCGGGGCGCAGGGCGCTGGCCGCGCGGACGCGCCCCTTGAGGCCGCCGTTGCGCTCCACGTGGAGGTTGAAGTCGAGGTCGTAGACGCCGGGCTCGCCGCTGAAGCCCGGCTCGAGGTCCAGCCGGCCGTGGGCGTGGTCGATGTGGAAGGAGAGCGGCAGGCCGCCCGCCTCACCGCCCGCGGTCGCGGTTGGCCGGCGGATCAGCTTCAGGTCCTGCACGGAGATGTCGTCGGCCTGGAAGTTGCGCCGGAGGAGTTCGAGGTAACGCCATCGAAGATGGACATTATCGGCTTCCAGCCACACGCCGCCCTCGTCCCGCAGGGTCAGCTTGGCGATGGTCAGGTCGCTCCAGATGTCGCCGGACAGGCCCTCGACCTTCAGGCGTCCGAAGCGGCCGACCTTGAGCCCGTCGGCGCCCGCCTGGATGAGCAGCCGGGCCTGCGGCAGCAGCACGCCGTAGCGCATGGCGGCGAGCAGGCCGCCGACCGCCGTCACGGTGATGATCGCGACGATCAGGGCGATCTCCCGCCACGAGCGCCCCACCGCCACGGCGGCGTCGTGGACCACTTCGGCGGCCTCGTGGACGATGTCCCCGTGATGATCGTCCCCGTGATGATCCCGGGGCCCGCTCAAAACGCCTGTCCGATGCTGACGTAGAGCTGGAAGGGCGCGCCGCCGTGGCGGCCGCTGACCGGGGCGGCGATGTCCACGCGGATCGGGCCGAAGCCCAGGTTGTAGCGCACGCCGAAGCCGGCCCCGACGCCCAGGGTCTTGAAGGTCGGCGACGAGCTGGCGCCCACTGCGCCGGCGTCGACGAAGGCGGCGATCCCCCAGTCGCGGTTGAGCTCGTGGCGGAGTTCGATCGAGCCCTCCATCAGCGAGAGGCCGCCTTGCGGGGTGTTGTCCGGCAGCCTGGGCCCCACCGCCTGGTAGGCGAAGCCGCGCACCGAGCCGCCGCCGCCGGCGTAGAACCGCTGCGGCGCCGGGATGTCGGCCACCGTGCCGTTGAGGATCGCGCCCAGGTGCAGACGGGCGGCCAGCACCGTCTGGGCCTGGCGCCCGAACGGCCAGTAGGCCGAGCCCTGGGACTGGACCTTCAGGTAGGGAACCGTGCCCTGGCCGGCCAGCAGGGTGGGCTCGGCGCGCGCGCTGACCCGCCAGCCGTGTCGCGGATTGAACAGATCGTCGGAGCGGTCGAGGGCCAGGTCGGCGAGCAGGCTGAAGGTCGCCACGTCGCGACCGAGCGAGGTGAGCGTGCCGGGCTTCAGCTCTTGGGTCCGCGCGAAGTCCAGCGAGCCGCCGAGCGTCAGGTAGGAGGTCCGGGTGAAATGCCGCAGGGCGTCGGCCTTCACCGTGAAGCCGGTGGAGTCATAGGCGTCGGTGGTCAGCCGGTAGACGGCCGCGTCCAGCGTCAGGGTCTGATCGGGCATGCGCCAGTGCGGCAGGGCCAGGTCGGCGCCGACCCGGCTGTCGATCCTCGAATATTTGCCGAACAGGGCGAAGGTGTCGGCCCGGCCCAGCCAGTTGTAGCGGGTCCAGCGGATATCCACGCCTGGGCCGAGGTTGGTGTCGTAGCTGGCGCCCAGCTCGATGGTGCGCCGCTTGCGCTCGGCCAGGCTGACCACGACCGGGCGCAGGCCCTGCGGCGTGAGCTGGTCGGGCGGGGCGAGGCCGACGGTGACGTTGTCGTAGACGCCGGTGTCCAGCAGCCGCCGTTCCAGCTCGGCCACGTCGCGCGGCTGATAGAGGTCGCCGGGCTTCCAGGGGGCCAGGTGCTGCAGCCAGGCGACGCCGGTCCGGCCATTGGTGCTGAGCTTGATGCCGTCCAGGCGTGAGAGCGCGCCGGCCTTCAGGCGATAGGTCGGCTGGACCGTGTGGTCGGCGTGGTCGACCACCACCTCGCGCGGCAGGGCGGTCGCATCGGCGTAGCCGCGTTGCTGCACCGCCGCCACGGCGCGGCCCTCGGCGGCCACCACCTCGGCGGCGCGGCCGGGCGCGCCGGGCTTCAGCGACAGGGAGTCCAGCGCCCCGGTCGCGGTGTCCGGATCGGGCGGCGGCGGCGCCCAGGCGATCTTCGGCACCGCGAGCACGAAGCGCGGGCCGGGCGTGATCCGCACGATGGGGCTCGGCGCGTCGCCCTCGCCCACGTCCGGCTCCACGTCATAGGCGTAGTAGCCTTCGGAGCGCAGGACGGCGATGGCGTCCTCGGCGGCCGCGGTGGCGCGGCGGCGCGCCTCGAAGCGGTTGTCGATGGGGCGGTCGGTGTCGCCAATGGCGCGGAGGATGGCGGCGCGCAGCTCGGGGTCCAACTCGCCCTGCACCAGGGCGCGGGGCTGCGCGGCCCAGGCCGGCGCGGCGGCCAACTGGGCGCTGAGCGCCGCCGACGCGGCGAGGGCGTAGAGCAGTCGACCCACGTCTTCGAATCCCAGTGCCCAGCGCCCGGATGTATCCCGCGTCGGAGGGTGGTGTCACGCCTGCGGGCGGCGCGGGTCCTGTCTGGCGGTCGCGACGGAGCCGCGCCTTGGCCCCGGTCAGGCGGCTACCAGGCCCCGACCTCACGCAGCTGGCGCGCCAATTCCGGCGGTACGTCGCCGAACCCCGCGCTGGCCAGGTCGGCCGGGGCGTCGTTCAGGTCGAGGTAGCGCCAGCCCTGGAAGGCCCGCCGGGGAGTCGGCACGACGCGGACGACCTCCTCCTCGAGGGTCATCTCGCAGCGGGCCGTGACCCCCTCGCCCACCGTGCGGACCTCGAGGATCCGCTGGCGGCTGAGGATCGAGCCCTTGTAGACGCGGAACAGGGAGCCGCCGTCGACCAGCTCGGCCGCGCGCTTGGGAGTCTGGCGGGTGCGCAGGATCCAAGGCGCGCCGGGCTCAGCCTGGGCGCGGCGCCAGTCGATGAGTTCCTCGACCGTGTCGCAGCCGACGCAGAGCTTGATCATGTGCAGGGCCATGGCCCGAAGGCTTAAGGCGCCACGCGCTCCGGTGTCATCCCGGAAAGCCGCGGTTATTGCGCCCAGCTCGGCTTGCGGCGATCGAGGAAGGCGCGGACGCCTTCCTGGCCCTCCTCGCCGACGCGGACGGCGGCGATGCGCTTGGCGGTCATCTCCAGCAGGTCGTGGTCGATGTCGCGGGCGAAGACGTCGGAGGCCAGCTGCTTGGCCCCGGCGAGCGCGCCGGGCGCGCAGGCCATGATCTCGGCCGCGATCCGATCGTGGGCGGCGGTGAGCCCGGCGGCGTCGGTCACCACCTCGGTGATCAGGCCGATCCGCTCGGCGTAGGCGGCGTCGAACACCCGGGCCGTGGCGAACAGCTGGCGCGCCGCGCGCAGGCCCACGGCGGCCACCACATAGGGGCTGATCACCGCCGGAATCAGGCCCAGGCGGACCTCGGAGAAGGCGAACTTGGCGTCCTCGGTCGCCACGGCCAGGTCGCAGATCGCCGCCAGCCCCGCGCCGCCCCCGAAGGCCCCGCCCTCGATCAGCGCCACGGTGAGCGCCGGCAGGTCCCACAGCCGCTTCATCATCACCGCCATGGCGTGGGCGTCGGCGCGGTTGTCGGCTTCGGTCTGCTCGACGGCCTCGCGCATCCACGCCAGGTCCGCCCCGGCGCTGAATGTGCCGCCGGCGCCGCGCAGGAACACCACCCGCACCCCCTCGGCGCCCCGCAGGGTCTCGAAGGCCTCGTCCATGGCCGAGATCAGGTCGGCGTCGAAGGCGTTCTTGCGGTTCGGGCGATTGAGCACCACGGTCGCGGCGCCCTCGACGGTGGCCTCGATGCGCACCAGGTCCGACGTCGGGCTGGTGTCGGGGACTTCCACCAGCGGATCGGCGATGGGATTGGGCATGAGGGCTCCTCGTTGCAGGCGAGGCTAGAACGCCCGAGGGGCTCCCGCGGCGCCTTCATGCGCGGCATAGCCCCGACTCTTTGCGCGCGCTAGGCTCGCGGCGTGGTGGGACTTCCCGAGATCCCCGACGATTCGGCGCTGGCGCGGCTCTTCAGCCAGGAGCGTGCGCAAGGCGAAGCCACGTGGTTTTCGCTGCCCGGCGGCCAGACGCTCTACAACGCCGGCGATCCCTCCGATCAGCTGTTCTTCCTGCGCACCGGCCGGCTGGGCGCCTTTCGCCGCGAGCCGGGCCAGGAGCCGCAGTTCCTGGGCGTGATCCGGCCGGGAGAGCCGGCCGGCGAGATGGCGCTGATCGCCGGCGCGCCGCACTCCGCCGAGGTGGTGGCGCTGCGCGATTCCGAGCTCTTCGCCCTGCCCCGCGACGTGTTCTTCGAGGCCGCCGAGGCCGACGCCTCGGTGATGGTCGAGCTGGCGCGGCTGATGATCCTGCGCACCCGCCAGGCGACCCGGCGCGGGACCATGGGCGAGCCTTCGGTGTTCGGCTTCACGCCGATGGGCCAGCCGGGCCCCCTGCGCGCCTTGGTCGAACGGATCGCGCTGGAGATCGGCAAGCTCGGCTATTCGGTGACCTGCATCGGCTCGGAGGCCCAGAACGCGCCCACCGAGTGGTTTTCCGAGGTCGAACGGAGCCACGACTTCGTGCTCTACCTGGCCGAGTCCACGGACGGCAACTGGCGCTACACGGTCTCGCGGCAGGTCGATCGGCTGTTCCGGGTGGGCCGTGGCGACCGCAAGCCGCCGCTGACGGACGCCGAGCCGCCGACGCCCTCGCCGCTGCAGGCCCAGCAACTGGTGGACCTGATCCTGCTGCAGCCTTCCGACATCATGCGGCCCTCGGGCTCGGCGGCCTGGATGGACGCCGCCCAGCCGGCCCGGCTGTTCCACCTGCGCCGCGACCAGGCCCCCGACCTGCAGCGGATCGCCCGGGTGCTCACCGGCCAGTCGGTGGGGCTGGTGCTCTCCGGCGGCGGGGCCAGGGCCTATGCCCATGTGGGCGCCGTGCGGGCCCTGCGCGAGCGGGGCGTGCCCATCGACTTCGTGGGCGGGGTCTCCATGGGGGCGATCATCGGGGCCGGCGTGGCGATGGGCTGGAACGACACCGAGATGGACCGCCGCATCCACGAGGCCTTCGTCAACACCAGCCCGTTGGACGACATCGCCCTGCCCCTGCTGGCCATGACCCACGGGGTGAAGGTGAGCGAGCGGCTGGCGCACCATTTCGGCGAGACCGCGATCGAGGACCTCTGGCTGCCGTTCTTCTGCCTGTCCTCCAACCTGACCACCGGCGCCTATCACCTGCACAAGCGCGGCCTGGTGCGGAAGGCGCTGCGGGCCTCGATCTCGCTGCCCGGGATCCTTCCGCCGGCCACCGACGAGAACAACAATGTGCTGGTGGACGGCGCGGTGCTGAAGAACTTCCCCGCCGACATCATGCACGCCTCGCAGCTGGGACCGGTGGTGGGCGTCGACGTGACCTCCGGGCGCAGCATCACCGCCGACGACGTGGCCCGGCCGGCCTCGGTGTGGCGCTGGCTGTGGTCGGGCCAGTGGCGCAAGGGCCCGCCGATCGTCTCGGTGCTGATGCGGGCGGCCACGGTCTCCACCGGGCCTGACCTGGCGGCGGCGCGGGCCGCCACCGACGTGCTGGTGCTGCCGGACGTGACCAAGATCGAAATCCGCGACTGGAGCGCCTACGACCCCGCGGTGGCCGAGGGCTACCGGGCGATGATCGAGGCGCTCGACAAGCTCGACCGGCCGGTGGAGGACCTCAGGCGCCGCCGCAGCTTGCAGGACCCGCCTCAAGCGAAGGCGCTTTTGGCCTCCGCGGGGTGAGGCCGATAGCCGCGTTTGCGAGGGACCGCGAACCGTCCCATATTCGAATCGTCCTGTTGAACAACTGAAAGGAGGTGATCCAGTGTCTCATTTGTCAACCCGAGGTGCGCTGGCAATCTCCGTGAAGAATCAAGGTCTTAACTGACCCCAGCGCTCTCGCGGACAAATGTTGGATCTCGCCTGAGCGTCGATCTGACGCCGGCAGGTGTCATCCTTCAAAGCAGCGGAAGCCCCGGTCGCAAGGCCGGGGCTTCTTGCTGAGCTGCGAAAATCAATAGGCGGCTAAGGCTAAGACGGTTCCGCAGGCCCGCTTTCAGCGGCCGCGACCAGGGCGCGCGCCATCTGGAATAGGATCAGTTTGGCGTTCCCGGCGGCGAGAACCTGGGAGCTGACAAACGCCCCGTTGATGACGACCGATAGCTGAAGCGCAAGGTCGCTGGGCCGGCCGACTTGCAATCGCTCAGCGATGCCTTGCAGGCGGCGGCGCAGTTCCTCCTTGTGCGATCGGGCCACGACCCGGGCGGGGTGATCTTCGTCTGGAAACTCCGCGGCGACATTGAGCTGTGGACAGCCCCGATAGTTGGGCCGACCGACCCGCTCGGCAATCCAGGTCAGGTGCGCCTCAAGCTCAGCTTTCGCGTCATGCTCATAGCGCTCGGCGACACGCTCCCAGCAGGCCCAGAAGTCCTTGTCCTCCCGCTGCAGAAACGCGGCGATGAGGTCATCCTTCGTGCGAAAGTGCCGGTAGAGGCTCGTCTTCGCGACGCCCGCCGCTTCAACGACGACATCGACCCCGACGGCGCGCACGCCCCGGCGGTAGAAGAGCTCGGAGGCGGTCTCAAGGATGCGCTCACGCACGTCGAGCTGGCCGCTGTCCTCGCCAAGCCGCTCGCCTTCCAACGCTGTCCTCATCGCAGACCTCCTTGAACCGGCGATAGATAGCAGGTTTTGGCTTGACGCGCTACAGACCTGTCTGTAGCCAAAGAGAACAGACAGGTCTGTAGCGAGAGATTTCCATGAACGAGCGCCTTCCAATTTCTTCGCACCTCAAGCCGACGGTCGCGGTCTACGGGGCCGCGGGACATACCGGCCGCTTCGTGGTCAAGGAGTTGTCGCGACGCGGCTTCACCGCCGTTGCGATCGGCCGCGACCAAGCGAAGTTGGCGGCGGCCGAGTTCCCGGCCGGCGTCAGGCGAGAACTCGCCGACATCAACGATCCGGCCTCGCTCGCCCGCGCCCTCACCGGGGCCGCCGCGGTGATCAACTGCGCCGGGCCGTTCCTGGACACGGCAGAGCCCCTGGTGTCGGCCGCCTTGCGAGGGGGTGTCCACTATCTCGACGTGACGGCCGAGCAGGCCAGCGCGCAGGCGATCTTTGAGCGGTACGCCGCGGCCGCCGAGAAAGCCGGCGTCGTCGTCGTCCCCGCCATGGGCTTTTACGGTGGCCTAAGCGACCTGCTGGTGACGGCCGCCATGGGCGACTGGACGCGGGCCGATGGGGCCCGCATCGGGATCGCTTTGGACAGCTGGAGACCGACCGAAGGGACCCGCGTCACCGGGCGGCGAAACACCGTCCCGCGCGTGGCGATCTCCCAGGGCGAGTTGCGACCCTTGGCCGATCCGGCGCCGAACATCGTCTGGCCGTTCGCCGAACCCTTCGGCGCGCAGGAGATGGTCGAACTGCCCTTCAGCGAGGTCGTCCTGATCGGACGCCATCTCCAGCTGTCCGAGCTGCACACCTATCTGAACACCGCGCCGCTCCGCGACCTTCGCGACCTCGCCACACCGCCGCCCGTCGCCGCCGACGCGTCCGGACGCTCGGCGCAGACCTTCCTCGTCGAGGTGGAAATACGCCAAGGAAACACGATGCGCCGTGCGACGGCGCGCGGGCGCGACATCTACGCCGTCACCGCGCCTCTGGTGGTCGAGGCCGTCGATAGAATCCTGGACAACAGAATCTCGGACAAGGCGGCGGCTCAGGGCGGCGTCTTCGCCCCGGGCGCGCTTTTCGACGCCCAAAGCTTCCTGGCGGAGCTCGCCTCGGAAGGGGTTTTCCTAAGCATAGATCCCGACCAGCCGCTTCGGGCGCGGACATCGCGCCAGGCGGCTCCGACGGGCGGCGGCGGACTCTAAGGCCTTGGAGGCGCCGTCAGCGGCCGGTCCTCCCGGGGGGGCGATCGCTAAAGATTTCGACATCGCCGATCTGTCCCCCACCCGATGCTCGCCCTCGGAAAGGCGATCGTCATCATGACCAATCAACAGGCCCGGGCCCGCACCTTCCGGGCGCTTCACACCGCCGGACGGCCGTTCGTTCTGTTCAACGCCTGGGATCCGGGCAGCACCAAGGCCGTGGAAGCCGCCGGTGCGGTGGCGATCGCCACCGGCAGCTGGTCGGTCGCCGCGGCGTTCGGTCAGCCGGACGGGGAGCGGCTTACGCTGAGCGTGGCCCTGGACAACCTGGCCCGCATCGTGGCCGCCACGGACCTGCCGGTCTCGATCGACCTCGAGCGCGGGTATGGCGAAGACCCGGCCGGAGTGGCGCGCACCGTCGCCGCGGCGATGGCGGCCGGCGCGATCGGCTGCAACCTCGAAGACAGCCTTCCGGCCACCGGCCGGCTGCGCGAAATCGGCGATCAGGTCGAGCGCCTGCGCGCGGCGCGGGCCGCCATGGTCCGGGGCCCGGTGATGGGGTTCCTCAATGCTCGCACCGACGTCTTCCTTCAGGCTCCGGCCGAGGCGCATGACGCCGCCATGGTCGAGGCGGCGCTCGAGCGGGCGCAGGCCTATGAGGCGGCCGGCGCGGACGGGATCTTCATGCCCGGCCTCACCGACCTCGGCCTGATCGAAGTGGCCGCCAAGGCCTCGCCCTTGCCGCTGAACATCATGGTGGGTGAGGGATCGCCGACCCTGGCTGCCCTGGCGCGGGCGGGCGTCGCGCGGGTCAGCCATGGCCCGGGCCCCTACCTCACGGCCATGCGGGCGGTCGAGGACGCCGCGCGGGCGGCCTTCGGCGACGCCTCGGCCGCTGACCCGCCGCAGGCGGGCTGACCCTGGACGTCCGGTGCGCCGCGCCGGAGCGGACCTTGAACGGCGACCCTCCCATGTTGCGCCGAGGGCTGATCCCGGCCGCCGGGCGGTTCCTGGCGACGCCCGTCGGGCGCGTGTTCTTTCCGGAAGAATACCCAGGTATCATGGCTATCGAGCCGCGCCGGCTGTGATCGCGCTCTGCCGGGCCGCGTCAGGGCCCAGCCCTCCCCTGCAGCCCTGGTGATTTCGCGACCTGACATGGCCAATTTCGACGCCCGCCCCCTGCTGGTCACCGACACGGTCTCGGTCTGGGACGTCGTCTGCCAGGGCGAGTGCAAGCATAAGAGCTCCGAGGAGTGCGCGACGGCGACCCATCTCGTCTTCCCTTACCGCGGCGTCTATCTGCACCACGTGGGGCGGCAAGAAGCGGTGGCGGAAGCCAACCAGGTCGTCTTCATCAACGAGGGAGAGCCCTATCAGGTCAGCCACCCGGTGGAAGGCGGCGACTCCAGCCTCTCGATCGGCGTCAGCGCCCAGATGCTGCAGGAACTGTCGCCGATGGACTACCTGCAGACGGCGGGGCCGACCGCCTTCAACCGGGCCCGGCTGCGGATCGATGCGCGGGCCCAGGCGCTCACCGCTCTGCTGCGCCACAGCTTGGACCGCGGCGGAATCGAGACCCTCGAGGCCGAGACCCTGACCCTCACCCTGGTGCGGCGCGCGCTGGGGGAGCGGAATTCCCACGCCGCCGCGGGCACCTATGGCCGGCAGAAGCTGGTGGACCGCGCCAAGCTCATCCTGTCCTCGAATCTCGGCCGCCGCTGGACGCTCGCGGAGATCGCCACCGAGGTCGGCGTCTCCCCGGTCTATCTCACCCAGGTCTTCCAGCAGGTCGAAGGCCTTCCGCTCTATCGCTACCAGCTGCAGCTGCGGCTCGCCCGGGCGCTTGATCTGCTGGGCGACTACGAGGACCTGACTTTGCTGGCCCTTGACCTCGGCTTCTCCAGCCACAGCCACTTCAGCGCCGCCTTCAAGAAGGCCTATGGCAAGACGCCGCTGGAATTCCAGCACGACGCCCGCGTCCGCTGAGGGACCACGAGGCGCCCGGCGCCAGACCGCTAAAGATCGTGACAGCGTTGCACCGCCGCCTCGGGTCTATTCCCCTACGATCGAGACCGATCGTCCACGGAGATGGATCCATGTCGGAGAGAACCTGCGCGGCTTGCGACTGTCTGCTGGACGACGCCGCCATCCGCGTCAACGTCGGCGGCAGGCCCGTCGAGGTGTGCTGCCGGGACTGCGCGATCGCGCTCAACGAGGCCGGCGCCACGGACCCTGAGGAGGCCTGAGTCAGGTCATTTCAAGGAGACCGGCCAGTCGCCGACGAGGTCTATGGCGGAAATCCGAAGCTGAGGCTCGAGAACACCGTCTCGAAGTCGGTCTCGCGGGTCTTCGGCTGCGGCTTGGTCCAGATCACGTTGAGCAGCCACTGCCCGCGCGCCGGCATCACGAAGGTCGCATGGCCGGTCCCGTCGGTCAGATGGGTCTCCACCGGCGCCGCGTCGTGGGCCAGGTCGGTGAGCTTGACGAGCGCACCGGCCAGCGGGCGACCCTCGAAGACCACCCGCACCGGCAGGCTAGCCGACCGCGGCGCGGCATAGGGGCTGCGCTCCGGCACGATCTCCAGCGTCAGGCCCACCGGCTTCGAAACCTGGGCCTGCGACCCGCCCGCCGGTCCCACCTGCACCAGCGCCTTGGCCTGGCGGCTGTAGTTCTCCGAACCGTCCATGTCGGCGCGGTGCGTCCGCGCGCGCAACGCCAGCGCCGGCGTCAGCCCCTCGGCCTTCAGGTAGTCGTTGTAGCGCAGGGCCGGCAGGTGGCTCTCGGCCCGGTCGTCGGTCTGCAGCACCAGGACATGGACCCCCGACACCGCTAGGCGCAGGTCGCCGTCCTGGGTCGCGCCGCCGGGATGCAGGTGGGCCCGCAGGTCCGTGACCGCGCCCTCCGGCCCGGTCGCGGTGAAACGAGTGATGCGGGCGAGCGGGATCGGCGAGCGCTGCCTGTAAGGGCCATGCCCGACCTGCAGGGTGAGCGGCGTGGTGGCCCCCGCTGCGGTCCAGAAGGCGTCGGGCCGCACCCAGAAATCGTGGGCGCCGGCCGGCGCCGCGCAGGTCAGCGCGACGGCGAGCGTCACGCGGCGGGCCCACAGCGGGCGACGAGCCGGCCTCGGGCGGGAGGTCGAGGGGACGGGCACGCTGGCTCTCCTAGTCGAGATGGTCCGGCAGGTAGCCGGGGGTGACGGGCAAGAACGGCAGCAGGGCTGCGAGCGCCGCCACGGCGATCAGCCAGCTGGCGACAACTTTCAGCGCGATGGCCGCGCGAGTCTCGGCGAGCCGCGCGGCCGGCAGGGCCAGCAGCACCCAGGGCAGCGCCTTGATCAGATCAACCGGAGCGCCGGCGAGCCCGATCATGCCGCCGGCCCAGACGCCGGCGTTCATGGCCAGGGGCAGCACCGCGCGGCGCCGGATCCGCGGCGGGAGATGGACGCTGGCGGCGCCCGCCACGACGCCCGCCCAGCCGGCCAGGAAGACGCCGTCGAGCCACGCCCGCGACCACGGCGCCTGGCTCGCCGCGATCGCGATAGCTGCGAAGAAGCCGACACCGATCCACCTGTCCCGCGGCTGTGCGAAGGCCAAGGCGAGCCCCAGGGCGGCCGCGAGCAGGGCCGGCGGCAGCGCCCCGCCCCTCACGGCGTGAGCGCCGCGAACAGAAACCAGCCGCCGGCCAACGCCACGGCGGCGCCGAGGCCGCGGGTCAGCACCTCGCCGCCCCGCTGATCCTTCAGCGCCCCGAGTCCGATGCCGGCCACGTGCAGCAGGCCGGTGGCCAGGACGAAGCCCAGACTGAAGCCCACCGGATCGGCGGCCGAGGGCAGTTCCTTGCCATGCGCATAGCCGTGGAAGACGGCGAAGACGCCGACGATCACCGCGGCGGCCCAGACCGGCGCGCGGACCGCGAGCGCGATGCACAACCCCAGCATCAGGACCGAAAGCGCGATGCCGACCTCCACCGACGGCATCGGAACCCCCAGCATCCCCATCGCCGCGCCGACCACCATCACGGTCGGGAAGATCACCGGCAGGGCATAGATCAGGGGCCGACCCAGGAAGGCGCCCCAGAGCCCGACCGACATCATGGCCAGCAGATGGTCAGGCCCGCTGAGCGGATGCAGGAACCCCGACGCGAACCCTCCGCGCAGGCCGGCGCCGGCGTGAGCGGCGGCAGGTCCGGCAAGGACCAGCATGGCGGCGGCGGCCACGGCGCCGATCGTGATGGATCGACCGGATGACAAGGTGTGAGGTGGACGGGGCAAGGCCAGCTTCCGGGGCGGAGGACAGAGCGGCGGCGCGGGGCTCAGCGTTTGGCGACGCCGCCGGGCCGCCGCCGCAGGAAGGGGAAGACGCTGTTGGAGGGCGTCAGCTCGTCTTCGTTCACCCCGTCGTCGATCCCGGTCGGCTTGCCGCCCGCCAGCAGCGACCGGTAGGCGTTGGAAGCGCTGTAGGTCAGCGTGCGGCCGCCACAGTCCTTGGCCAGGCCCGTCTCGCCGCCTTTGGCGGCGCGTTCCACCGCGAAGAGCTGGGTGCAGGTGACTGAGGCGCTGTTCACCCAGAGCCGGTCGTCCGCCAACAGGGTGGCGAGCTCGCCGTAGCGCAGGTCGATGTCCTCGATCGTGTTCTCGAGGAGACCGTTGCCGCACCGGCCGTCGTAGCCATCGTAGAGGCCGAGGCTCTTCTGGATCGCCGGCACGAAGCGGGCCGAGGTGGCCGGGCTCGCGGCATTGTACTCATCCTTCAGCTTGTCACTGACCTCGTCGGCGGCCAGCGGCGCCAGCAGGGCGTTGCCGGTGAGCGGACGCGCCGCGCGGTCCACCTGACGCGTCGGCGAGACCGTCGCGCCCCAGACCGCCAGGAGCGGACCGCCCTTGTTGACGGCGCTCAGGTCGACGGAGATGACGATCGAGACCGGCGTCCAGCCGGCCAGAAAATTCTTCGCCGGCCCGCCGTCGGTGTGGCGCCATTGGTCGAGGATCTTCGGCTGCGCCGCGGCGTCGAACTGCACACACCCTGCGGCGTCCTTGGGCGCCCCGGCCGTCAGGGCGGCGGCCGCCACGTCGAACGCTGCGCGCGAGCCGCGGACGTTGTTGAAATAAGGGTCGTCGCGCAAGCCGGCGAACACCCGGAACCGGTGGGCCCTACCGTCCAGGCCGCGCTCGTCCGCGGCGTTCCCCCTGGCCCGATCCAGGGTCCCCACCCGACAGTCGGCGGCCGCCATGGAGGCGAACCGGCAGGTGATGTCCGTGGAGCTCGTGGTCTTGCCGAAGGTTGCGCCGCTGTCGACGTGGAAGACGTAAGTCAGCTTGTCGGAGAAGCTGTGGCCGACGATAGTCATCACCAGGTTCAGCCGTTTTCCAGCCGGGTCGGTCCAGGCGTAGACGTCGCCGATGTCGGCGCGCTTATCGGCGGCGACAGCGGGGGAATCGAGGTGGTCGGAGGCGTGGGCGGTCCCGGCCCCACCCGCCAGCAGGAAAAGGGCGAAGAGGCCCTGCGCCAGGCGGCGCAATCTCGATTTGGAAGGTTGCATGATGTCGCTCTCGGGAGGGGTTTTGTGCGAGCGGCATATGGCCGTAAGCCTCCAAGCGCGGCTGTCGGATTCTTTAGCGATTTCGCGCGCCGGTCGCGCTGGCTGGCGCCCTTCCCGGGTCCGAAGCGAGGCGTCCTATGACTGAAACCCCGCCCATCCCCTCTGAGCCATTGCTGGCGTTCGCGGCCGCCGCCCTGGCGAAGGCCGGGATGCCGGCGGACGACGCCCGCCTGGCCGCCGACAGCCTGGTGCAGGCCGACCTCTGGGGGCACCAGTCGCATGGGGTGATGCGGGTTCCCTGGTACGTCGCGCGGCTGAGATCCGGCGCAGTCAGCCCCGCCTGCGCGACGGAGCTGGTGGTGGACGCCGGCGCAGTGGGCGTGATCGACGGCCACGACGGCATGGGCCAGGTGGTCGCGGCCCGCGCCGCGCTGGACGCGATCGCGCGGGCGAAGGCGCATGGGGTCGGGGCCGTGGCGGTGCGCAACGCCAACCACTTCGGCACGGCGATGTACTTCACCCTGATGGCGCCGCCGCAGGGCTGCATCCTGTTCCTGTCGACCAACGCCAGCCCGGCCATGGCGCCTTGGGGCGGACGCGAGAAGCTGGTCGGCACCAATCCCTGGTCCTGGGCCGCGCCGGCCGGCCGCCACGCCCCCATGGTCCTCGACATCGCCAACACCGGGGTGGCGCGCGGCAAGATCCACCTGGCGCGCCAGCAGGGCGTGGCGATTCCCGACGGCTGGGCGATCAACAGCGAGGGCGAGCCGACCAACGACCCGACCGAGGCCCTGGCGGGGGTGATCCAGCCCATGGCTGGCCACAAGGGTTACGCCATCGCGGTGATCATGGACGTTCTGTCGGGCGTGCTGAGCGGCGGCGCGTTCGGCCCCGACATCGTGGGCCCCGACCGTCCGGACCGGAAAAGCGGCGTGGGACACCTGCTGATCGCCCTCGACATCGCGGCCTTCCAGCCGCTGGCGGCGTTCAACGCCCGCATGGAGAGCCTGATCGACGGCCTGAAGGGCGCGAAGCGGGCCAAGGGCGTGGAGGAGATCTTCTATCCCGGCGAGATCGAGGCCCGGACCGCGGCGCGCCACCGCGCCGAGGGGCTCGTCCTACCGGCGGACACGCTCGCCGACCTCGACGCGATGGCTGACGAGCTGGGAATCGCACGGCTGTCGCGGGTCCAGGCGTGAGCGGCCGCACGGTGGCGCTTTCTGGTGACAGGCGCCCGCGGGCCTCTATACAGCGACCATGCATATCCTAGCGCTGCCGGGCGATGGCATCGGGCCC
The DNA here is from genome assembly GCA_028290925.1 of Phenylobacterium sp. Lineage (GTDB taxonomy): Bacteria > Pseudomonadota > Alphaproteobacteria > Caulobacterales > Caulobacteraceae > Phenylobacterium. Next base: position 15,380 of record JAQGIX010000291.1, read on the forward strand.
GAAATCACCGAGGCGACACTCGCCGTACTGGCCGCGGCCGAGGCGGCCATGGGCCTGGGGCTGACCTTCGAACAGCGCGACATCGGCCTGGCGAGCCTAGCGGCCCAGGGCACGACCCTGCCGCCGGAGGTGATGGCCCGCATCCCGCAGGTCGACGGCGTGATCCTGGGCCCGGTGTCGCACTACGACTATCCGGCCCGCGCCGAGGGCGGGATCAATCCCTCCGCCGAGCTGCGCGTGGCGTTCGAGCTCTACGCCAACATCCGGCCCTGCCGGTCGCGACCCGAGCTCACCGTGCTGCGCAAGCCGATGGACCTGGTGATCGTGCGGGAGAACACCGAGGGCTTCTACGCCGATCGCAGCATGTTCGCCGGGCCCGGCGAGTTCATGCCCGACCCGGACAGCGCCTTCGCGATGCGCAAGATCACCGCCAAGGCCTGCGCGCGGGTCGCCCGCGTCGCCTTCGATCTGGCGCGCGGCCGCCGTCAGAAGGTGACGGCGGTGCACAAGGCCAATGTCCTGAAGCTCACCGACGGCCTGTTCCTGCGCGAGGTGCGCAAGGTGGCGGAAGCCTATCCCGATGTGACGCTGGACGAGCTGATCGTCGACGCGGCCGCCGCGGCGCTGATCCGCAGTCCCGAGCGGTTCGACGTGGTCGTCACCACCAACATGTTCGGCGACATCCTCTCCGACGAGGCCTCCGAGCTGGCCGGCAGCCTGGGGCTGGGCGGCTCGATCAACCGCGGTGACGACATTTGCGTGGCTCAGGCGCAGCACGGCTCGGCGCCCGACATCGCCGGCCGCGACGTGGCCAATCCGGCCTCGCTGATCCTCTCGGCGGCCATGCTGCTGGACTGGCGCGGCCGGCGCGACGGCGACCTGCGGCTGATCGAGGCCGCCCGGCGCATCGAGACCGCGGTCGATCAAGTGCTCGACATGCCCGCCGAGCGCACCCGCGACCTCGGCGGCCCCTCTGGTACCGCCGCCTTCGGGCAGGCCGTCTCCCGCGCGCTCGCCTGAAAGAAAAAGACCCGGCGAAACCTTGGTCTCGCCGGGTCAATCAAGCGGCTCAGGCGGGGCGCCCTACGCCGGGTGTGACAGGTCCCGCCCCGGGGATCAGAACCGCGCCTTGATGGTGGCGAACCAGGTGCGGCCGATGATGTCGTAGGTCGCCGTGTCGGTGGTCAGCGGCTGGGCGCTGACGAACGGCGGCTCCTTGTCGCCGATGTTGGTCACGCCGGCCGACAACTCGAGGTACTCGCGCACCCGCCAGTGCACATCGGCGTCGAAGTAGTTGTAGCTCGGCACGCCCGGCGTGGTCGCGGCCGGGTTGGACACCAGGTCCTGGTGCTTCATCTTGTCGATGTACCGCCAGTGCAGCGCCGCCGAGACCGGGCCCATGGTCCAGCCGAAGGTGGTGTAGGCCTTCCAGGTCGGGTGGGCGATTTCGGGGCTCACCGACGCGTTGCCGATGCTGCCGGCATAGTCGAGGATCGGTGAGCCCGGCAGCGAGGCGACCTTGAACGAGTTCAGATAGGTGATCACCGAGCTGATCTGGATCTTGCCGTAGTCCGACGAGAGCCCCAGCGCGTCCAGGCCGAAGCGCCAGTCGATCTGGGTATCCACACCGTCGGTCGAGTAGGTCGCCAGGTTCAGCAGACCTTCGTGTCCGAGCACGATGTCGCCGGGGCGCGGATCGCGGGTGACCTGCTGGCAATAGACGTTGTTGGCCGTGAAGGTGGGATTGCTGATGCCGTCGACGTTGAAGCAACGGGGCAGGATGCTGGTCATGGCCAGCGTGCCCACGGCGTTTTCGATCTTGATGTTGTAGTAGTCCACCGACACCTGCAGGTTTTCGAGCAGGGGGTGGTCGAAGCGCGGGGTCCAGACTCCCCCGATCGAATAGGTCTTGGCCCTCTCCGGCGTCAGCTTGGGGTTGCCGCCTGAGGTGCCGAACACCGAGTCGACGCCATAGGTGTAGGTGGGCAGCAAGGCGGCAGGGATGCCCTGAGCCTGGCACAGCGCCACGACCTTCGCGGCGTCCGGGCCGTTGCGGTACCGGCTGCCCACCGCACAGGGATCGCCGGCGTTTGGCAGGGTGCCGATGGGCAGCTGTCCGTTGATGGTCGGCGCGAACAGTTCGCCGACGCTGGGCGCGCGCAACGCCGTCGAATAGCCGCCGCGCAGCCGCAGGCTGGAGATCGGCTTCCAGCTGCCGTCGATCTTGTAGGTGTTGGACCCGCCGAACAGATTGTAGTTGGACCGGCGATAGCCCACGTCCAACGACAGATCCTGGACGAACGGCAGGTCCTTGAGGAGCGGGATCAGCAGTTCGCCGAACACTTCCTTGGCGGTCTGGGTGCCGGAGGTCGGCACGGCCGTGGGATAGGAGGGCGTGTCGTTGGCGATGAGACCCTGGTCGGGCCGGTAGTCGAAGCTGATGGTGCGGTAGTCGGCGCCGAGGGCGAAACGCAGTTCGCCGGCCGGCAGATCGTAGAGCTTGCCCTGGACCGTCGCCTCGAGGTCCTTCTGGGTGATGGTGTTGATGTTGTGCAGCTCACGCGTCGCGTACTCGCGGCAGCCGGCGCTCAGCGGATTGTTGCCCAGCGGGTTCCAGGCGTAGCCGATGCAGGTCCCCTTCGAGCCGGTGAAGTTGGCCGTGCCGTTGAGGATGTTCGCGATCGCGGCCTTGCTCGTGTCGTTGGACTGGTT
>JAQGIX010000352.1 GCA_028290925.1 Phenylobacterium sp.
GCGACGCGTGCGGCGCGGGGCCTGGCGGCGCCGGAGGCGGGCGGCGGGCGGCCGAAGATCGCCTCGAGATCTGCGGAAACGGCCGGATCGCGCAACGGTGGGCCGAGATGAGAAACTGCGTCGGACGCCATGGACTGATCCTCCAGAACCCGTGCGCCGTCCTGAGCACGCCAAGCGATGCCCTGGTAAACTTCCGCCGCGAAGCTTCGATCCCACGCGGATCACGAAAGCTGGCGGGGAGGGCTTGCGGGGGTCCGTCGGCGATGATACTTAAGTATTTGCTTAACTGATGGAGCCAGCCATGCTCGTCCTGCACGGACACCCGCTGTCGACCTTCTGCATGAAGGTCACGATGGCGCTCTATGAGACCGCGACGCCGTTCGAGGACAAACTGCTCGATCTGGGGGACGCCGCCGCGCGCGAGCGGTTCTTCGCGCTCTGGCCGCTGGGTCAGATGCCGGTGCTGCGCGACGAGGCCCGCGGCGAGACCGTGCCGGAGACCAGCGCGATCCTGGAGTACCTGTCCGTCTACTATCCGGGAAAGGTGGAGCTGGTCCCGAAGTCCCCGGACCTCGCCTGGCGGGCCCGCCTCGCCGAGCGGATCTTCGACCTGCACGTCCAGGTCCCGATGCAGAAGATCGTCGGCGACCGCAATCGCCCGGCCGGCGGCAAGGACCCGTTCGGGGTGAACGGGGCCCGGGCCCAGCTCGCCCGCAGCCTCGACTTCGTGGACGGCCAGATGGCGGGGCGCACCTGGGCGCTGGGCGAGACATTCTCGATCGCCGACTGCGCCGCGGCGCCGGCCCTGTTCTACGCCGACAAGGTGCTGCCTTTCGCGGCGACCCATCCGGACGCCTTCGCCTATTTCCAACGCCTGAAGGCAAGGCCCTCCTTCGCCCGCTCGCTGAAAGACGCCGAGCCCTTCCTCCACATGTTTCCCGCCGACGCATGACGCCCGAGCCGCAAGCTCTCGACCGCATGTTCCAGGCCCTCTCCGATCCGGCCCGGCGCAACATGCTGGAGCGGCTGACCCGCGGGCCGGCCTCGGTGAGCGAGCTCGCCCAGCCGCTGGAGATGTCCCTGCCGGCCGTGGTGCAGCATCTGGCCGTGCTGGAGCAGAGCGGGCTGGTGAAGACGCACAAGCTGGGCCGCGTGCGCACGTGCCAGATCGAGGCCGGCGCCCTGCAGCGGGCCGAGCAATGGATCAACGACCGGCGGATCGGCTGGGAGCGCCGCCTCGACCGGCTGGGCGACTACCTCGCCCAGCAGACCACGGATCAAGAGGAAGGGAAGACGCCATGACCGAACGCAGCAGCACCCCAAGGAGCATCACCCACGGGAGCTTCAGCCTGGAACGCAGCTATGACGTGCCGCGCGCCAAGGTGTTCGCCGCCTTCGCCTCGGAGCAGGCCAAGGCCGCCTGGTTCCACGGCGGCGACGGCTACACCATCGTCGACCAGCTCTTTGAATTCCGCGAGGGCGGCAAGGAGCGGCTGGTCGGCAAGTGGGAGACGGGCAGGGTTTCCCAGATGGACCTGGTCTACTTCGACATCGTGCCGGACGAGCGCATCGTCTACACCTACGAGATGACGCTGGACGGGACCAAGATCTCCGTCTCCCTGGCCACCATCGAGTTCAAGACGGCCGGCGCCGGCACGCGGCTGATGCTCACCGAGACCGGCGCCTACCTCGACGGCTACGACGACGCGGGCAGCCGCGAGCACGGCACCAACGCGATCATCGACCGGCTGGCCGAGGTGCTGGCCCGCGAGTCCGAAAAGGCCTGAGCAGGCTAGGGCTTGGCGGGCGCCGCGGCGACCGTCTTGGTGAGCGTCAGCGGCATGGCCAGGCCCTGCTTCCAGGCGCCGACGAGACTTTTCCCGTCGGCGGAGAACGCGCCCTCCAGCTCGCCGCCGACCGCCAGGAACAGGATGCTGACCTTGTCGCCGTCCGCCTTGTAGGCGCTGGAGGGGATCGTGACCCCCTGGTCGAGGCTGTCCAGCGTCGCGTCGGTGTCGCCGCCCTTGGTCGTCAGATGCAGCACCAGGTGCAGTTCCTGGCCGCTCGGGAGCTTGATCGCGCCGGCGTAGTCGCCGTCGCGCGTCTGGGCGGCGGCGGCGGACGTGACCAGGAAGAGCCCCGCGGCGCAGCCGAACGCCAGGCGCTGAGCAGATTTGATGATGGGCATCTGGGCCTCCCCGACGGAATTTCGGAGGAGACTACGCCCGGGTTCTCAGATGGAGAAGCTGACGCCGCAGCCGCAGCTGGATATGGCGTTCGGATTCTTGACTTGAAACTGCGCGCCGACCAGCTCGTCGACGAAGTCGATCTCCGAGCCCTTCAGCAGGGCCATCGAGACCACGTCCACCAGGGCGTGCGCGCCGTCGCGCTCCACCGCCAGGTCGTCGTCGTTCGCCCCGTGCACCAGCTCGAACTGATACTGGAAGCCCGAACAGCCGCCGCCTTCGACCGCCACGCGCAGCATGACCTCACGACCCTCGGCCTCGCCGATCGCGCGGATGCGGCGAGCGGCGGCCGGGGAGAGGGTCACATCGGTGGTTTTGGTCAGGGCTATGGTCATGTCTGTTAAACGAACTATCAGCTTAGCCTATATGAGGTGCCTCGGGGCTTCGACCAAGAGGCCGACTGTCAGAAGGCGTCTATGCCGTCCGTTCCCTCCCGCGCGCCCTACGCCGAACGCCCCGCCGCCTCGCGCGGTCGCAAGGTGGCCGAGGCCGAGAGCCGCACCCGCACGCCATTCGCGCGCGATCGCGACCGTATCATCCACGCCACGGCTTTCCGAAGGCTGAAGGAGAAGACCCAGGTCTTCGTGGCCCACGAGGGTGACCACTTCCGCACCCGGCTCACCCATTCTCTGGAGGTGGCCCAGGTCGCCCGCTCGATCGCCACCGCGCTCGGCCTGGACGCCGACCTCGCCGAGACCATCGCGCTGGCTCACGACCTCGGCCATCCGCCGTTCGGCCACGCCGGCGAGGACGAGCTGCAGATCCAGATGGAGCCGTTCGGCGGCTTCGACCACAACGTCCAGACCTTCCGGGTGGTCACCAAGCTGGAGCGCCGCTATCCGCGCTTCGACGGCCTGAACCTCACCTGGGAGACCCTGGAGGGGGTGATCAAGCACAATGGCCCGGTGGCCGCCATGCTCGACCGGCCGTCCTGGCGGGCGATCGCCGAGTTCGACTCCGAATACGACCTCAGGCTCGACACCTGGGCCTCGGCGGAGGCGCAGGTCGCGGCCCTGGCCGACGACATCGCCTACAACAACCACGACGTCGACGACGGCGTCGCGGCTGGCCTGTTCGGCCTGCGGGAACTCCTGGACGTGCCGCTGATCGGGCCGCACGTGGCGAGCGCGCTCGCGGAATACCCCGACTGCGACCCCTCGATCATCCGCCTGGAGGCCGTGCGCCGGATGATCGGCGCCATGGTCGACGACGTGCTGGCCGAGACCCAGCGCCGCGCTGTGGCTGGCAAGCTCAAGGACCCCGAGGACGTGCGCATGCTGGGCCACGCCCTGGTGGCCTTCTCGCGCCCGATGATCGAGGACCTGGGCCAGCTGCGGGCCTTCCTGATGGAGCGGATGTACCGCCACTGGCGGGTCAACCGCACGCGCAGCCAGGCGCGCCGGATGCTGGCCGAGATGTTCCAGCTGTTCCTGGCCGAACCCGACGTCCTGCCGGCCGAATGGTGGGCCCGGGCCAGCGACCGCGACGAGGCCGGCCGCGCGCGGCTGGTCTGCGACTACATCGCCGGCATGACCGACCGCTTCGCCATCGAGGAGCACAAGAAGCTCTTCCACCTGGACGTCTGGGGATAGGCTGCGTCCCCGCGCCATCTTCCCGCCGCGCGCTCGCCCACAGAAAATGCGGGTCTTGAGGCCACCCAGGGGGCGAACGCTCGCTAGACTTGGGTTTCGAGGCGCGTGATTCGCGAAGCAGGCGATCTCCCGCGCCGGACGACCGTTCGGAGCCTGCCCCCATGTCCGACCACGAGCGCGGCGCCTACACCCCGCCCACCGAAGGGCCCCTGGCGTTCGAGCCGCGCCAGGCGGTGCGTGGGGCGCGGCCGTTCCCGCTGACCCTGGTGGTCAGCGTGCTGGTGCTGCTGGGCCTGGCGGCGGCGATCTGCGTCTTCTACCGCTCGGGCGTGCGTCAGGCGGCCGGGCCGCCGCAGGTGGTGGGTACGCCGGTGGGCGGCCTGAAGGCCGCCGCCCCGGCCGACGCCCAGCCGCAGGACGCCGCGGCGGGCCTGGAGATCTATCGCTCCGAGGCCGGCCAGCCGCCGCAGATGGTGCCGACCCAGCCGCACTTCACCCCGCCGCCGGAACAGCCGCAGGCGCGTCCGCAGCCCGGCCCGCCGGTGGTGGTCGTCCCGCCGCCCGCCGCTG
>JAQGIX010000370.1 GCA_028290925.1 Phenylobacterium sp.
TCCGCGTCCTGCCGCTGCGCCGCCACTATGCTACGGCCGGCGCGCTCGCCGCGGCGGCGATGGTGGCCGCCGTCGTGGTCCCGGCGCTGCTGCCGACCGCCCCAGCCGAAGTCTACGCCACGGGCACGGGCGAGCATCGGACCGTCAATCTCGCCGACGGCTCGAAGATCGACCTCAACGCCGGCACCCGCCTTACGGTCACCCTGCGCCGCGACGAGCGCCAGGTGGTGATGGACGAGGGCCAGGCGGTGTTCGACGTGGCCGCCGACGCTCGTCGGCCGTTCCTGATCGCCGCCGGCGACCGCACCGTGCGCGTGGTCGGCACCCAATTCGACGTGCGCCGCCGGGCCGGCCGCCTGTCCGTCACCGTCACCCGCGGCACGGTCGAGGTCTCGCCGACCGGCGGCGGCGCTGGCGCAGCGTTCCGTCTGCATCCGGGCCAGCGCCTGGAGCACTCCGAAGGCGCCCTCGCCGCCAGGGTCATGACCGCCGCGCCCGAACAGGCGCTCGGCTGGCGGTCGGGACGGCTGGTCTACCGTGACCAGCCGCTGGCCGATGTCGTCGCCGACCTGAACGCCGAGTTTGACAAGCCTATCCGGGTCACCGACCCGACGCTCGCCGCCGCGCCGGTCTCCGGCGTATTCATCGTCGACAACGAAGATGCGGTGCTTCGCCGCTTGGCCTTGCTGGTTTCAGCCCACACAGTACCCTCCGACGGGGGGGTCGCGTTGCAACGCAACGAGACGCCGAAGCGCTGATGAGGGTTCGGGGCGATATCCAGGCGGGGGCTGCATCTCCTAGGGATGCTCGGCGGGCTGTCGCTCAGCCTCGCGGCCGCGCGCGTTGACGCAGCCGAAGCGCGCTACCGCCTCGCCATTCCACCCAGGCCCTACGCCGACGCCCTGATCGAACTGGGCGTGCAGGCCAACGTCTCGGTGATCGGGACCTCGGCCTGTGGCGTGGGCGGCTATGTCGGCGTCTCCGGAACCCTTAGCCTCGAGGAGGCGCTCACCCGCCTGACCGCCGGCGCGCGCTGCAGTTACCGGATCCTCGACCCGCGCACGGTGCGCATCTCCGAGGCGATCCAGGCCCGGGCGGCCGAGCCGGCGCGGGCCGCGCCCCTGGTGGCCGAATTGCTGGTCACCGCCACCAAGCGGCCGGCCAGCGCCAACCGCCTGCCCGCCTCGATCAGCGTCATCTCCCGCGACCAGATCGAGCTCACCGGCGCCGCCGACGTGGTGCAGACCACGGGCCAGCTGTCGGGGGTGCTGACCACCAACCTCGGGCCCGGGCGGGACAAGCTGATCCTGCGCGGCCTGTCGGACGGCGCCTTCACCGGCCGCGCGCGCTCGACGGTCGGCAGCTATCTCGACGACGCGCCGGTCAACTACAACGCCCCCGACCCGGACCTGCGCCTGGTGGACGTGGAGCGGATCGAGGTGGTGCGCGGACCGCAGGGCGCGCTCTACGGCTCGGGCTCGCTCAGCGGCATCTACCGGATCGTCACCCGCAAGCCGGACATGAGCGCCATGGCCTTCGGCATCGCCGGCCTGACCGCCGCCACCAGGGGCGGCTCGCCGAGCAGCGAGATCGAGGGCTACGCCAACCTGCCGCTGTATGCCGGCATGGCGGGGCTTCGCGTCGCCGGCTACCGCGATGTTCAGGGCGGCTACCTCGACAACGCCACCCTGCGGCTCTCCAACGTCGATCGCACGACCCGGGAAGGTGGCCGCGGAGCGCTGCGGTTGCAGCCCAACGAAACCTGGCAGCTCGACCTGGCGGTCACCGCTCAGCGGCTACGCTCCAACGACACCCAGTACACGACCGCTTCCGACGCTTCGGCCGGCCCCACCTCGCGGGCCGGTCGGGTGCAGGAGGGCCACAAGAACGACTTCGGCGAAGTCAGCGCCACCCTGCGCGGCGAACTCGGCTGGGCGACGCTGCGCTCGACGACGGCCTTCATCGACCACGTGTTCTCAAGCCAATACGACGCCTCGACGCCCGATGTGCTCAACCAGTTCGGCGCCAGCCCTTCCGCCCTCGGGGTCTATTACGAGCGGACACGGGTCAACATGTGGGTGCACGACACGGTGCTGCGCTCCTCCCGGCCGGGCCCGCTCAGCTGGATCGTCGGGCTCGGAGGGATCGCCACCGTCGAGAAGACCGCCTCGGTCCTCGATATCCAGGCCGTCCACGGCCCGCTGCAGCGGGTCTACGACGAACAACGTCACGATCGGGTGCGGGAAGCCGCCGTCTACGGCGAGGCGTCCTACGAGTTCGCCCCCAGCTGGACGGCGGCCCTGGGCGGGCGCCTGTTCACCAGCGAGGTGAAGACCGGCTCCGAGATCGCCGCCCTGCCGTCGGGCGGCCCGCACAGCTTCGCCGCCTCTCGCAGGTTTCAGGGCTTCTCGCCGAAGCTCTCGCTGCAGCACGAGTTCGCCTCCGGCGACCTGGTCTACGCCCTGTTCTCCGAGGGTTTTCGGCCCGGCGGCTTCAATTCGGGCAACTTCATCCTGCCGCTGCGGCCGAGCCGCATCAGCTTCGCGCCCGATCGTCTGCGCAACTACGAGGCGGGCCTGAAGTCCCAGTTGTTCGACAAGCGCATGGCGATCCGCAGCGCCGTCTTCTTCGACCAGTGGAAGAACATCCAGAGCGACCAATATCGGGTCAATGGCCTGCCGTTCACCGGCAACGCCGGCGACGCCGAGATCTGGGGCTGGGAGAGCGAGGTGAGCTACGCCTTCGACTTCGGCCTGTCGGTCCAGGCGAACGGCCTCGTGGCGTCGTCGAAGATCACCCGGCCCAACCTGGACTTCGCTCCGCAGCTCATCAACAGCCTGCCGGGGGTGCCGAAGCTCTCCGGCGGGCTCCTGGCGGTCTATCAGCACCCGCTGCCCCGTAACCTGACCCTGCGCCTCGTGGGCGAAACCAGCTATGTCGGCCGCTCGGCCCTGTCCTTCGACGCCGCGACCCCGTCGCAGATGGGCCCGTACGCGAGCACCAAGTTATCCGCCCAGGTGGCGGGCCGCGGCTGGAGCGCCACCATGTTCGTCGCCAACCCCACCGACAACCGCGGCGACACCTTCGCCTACGGCAATCCCTTCACTTTCGGATCGGTCCGCCAGTCCACGCCGCAGCGTCCGCGCACCATCGGCCTGCGGCTGGCGGCCAGTTACTAGGGCAATCTGCAAGCTTCACTGGGGGGAGCCTGCGGCGGGCGCCGTCTTACGAGTACGGACAAGATGTCCGCCACGGGAGGACGGGTTCGTGGGGGTGAGACTTTCGGCCTTGGTCTGCGTGCAGAACCAGGACGCCCAGCTCGCGGAATGCCTGCGCGGGCTGTCATTTTGCGACGAGATCGTGGTCGTGGCCGATCGGTGCACGGACCGCTCGCTGGAGATCGCGCGCCGGGCGGGCGCGGTGGTCATCGCCGGCATCCTCCCCCTGGAAAACCAACGCAAGCTGGCGGGCCTCGCGGCATGCTCCGGTGACTGGATCCTGGAGATCCAGCCGGACGAGCGCATCGATTCGGCGCTGGCCTGGGAAATTCGCGCGACCCTGAAGATGGGCGCGAACGGCGATCATTTCGAAATCCCGGTGCACAACTACCTGGGGGATGGCGTCGTGCGGCAAGGCTGGACGGGCGGCCTGGGCGAGATGGACGCCGTGCGGCTCTACCGGCCGGGCGTGAAGCAATGGCAGGCCCGTCGGCGCGACGCCGGGCGGGTGGTCTGCGGACGTTCGGCCGGGGGGCTGAAGGGCGCGATCCGGCGGACCGCGGGCCGCGACGTCAACGATCTGGTGGAACGCTTCAACCGGCTGACCGCGCTCCGGGCCGAAGACCTGGCGGACGCGTGCGATCCCGGCGCCCTGACGCCGGCGGTGGCCGCGGGCCTCAGCGGCTTCTTCCGCAGCTATCTCCTCCGCGCCGGTTGGCGCGAGGGCGGCGTAGGCCTGTGCCTGGCGCTGCTCGCCGGCTTCTATCCGGTGGTCTCGCACCTGAAGGCCAAGGAGACGCTGGGCGCGCGGCTACGCGCCGTGGCCGCCAAGCCGCGGCCGGGCTATCGCGAGGTCGTGGGCTTCGGCGCGTGAGCTTCGGCCCTTCCAGGACCGGCGTCTGACCGACCATCGCTGCTGAGCCGCGGGTCCCGGAACCGGCGCCCTCGCCCGACTGTTGCAGGTTGAGGCTCCATCCTGCGCGGCGCCATGCCCAAACGAACCCCATACCGTGGACCCAGCCGCCGAGGCGTGCTGGCCGGCGCCGGCGGCTCCGCCGCCGTGCTTGGCCTCGCCGCGACAACCTCGACCGCCGCGCCGGCCAACCCAGGAGGTCACTCCGCCATGGAGATGACGCTCAACGTCAACGGCCGCGACCATCGCCTCTCGCTGGATTCCCGGACCACCCTGCTCGACGCCCTGCGCGAGCACATCGGCCTGACCGGCTCGAAGAAGGGCTGCGACCAGGGGCAGTGCGGCGCCTGCACGGTGCACCTCGCCGGTCGCCGCGTGCTGTCGTGCCTGACCCTGGCCGCCGCGGTCCAGGGTCGCGCCGTCACCACGGTGGAAGGCCTGGCGCAGGGCGAGAACCTGCACCCCATGCAGGCCGCCTTCATCGCGCACGACGCCTTCCAGTGCGGCTACTGCACGCCCGGCCAGCTGATGTCGGCGGTGGCCTGCGTCCGCGAGGGCCACGCCGCCAGCGATGAGGCCATCCGCGAATATATGAGCGGCAATCTCTGCCGCTGCGGCGCCTATCCGAAGATCGTCGCCGCGATCCGCGAGGCGGCCCCCCAAATGGCCCCGAAGATGGAACGCGCCTGATGCGCCCGTTCCGCTATGAGCACGCCGCCGACCGCGAGGCGGCCCTGCAGGCCGGCCGGTCGGCGGCGGCCGCGGCGGGCGAGGCGCATGTCCGCGCGCCCGTCCAGTACCTCGCCGGCGGCACCACCTTGATCGACCTGATGAAGCTCGACGTCATGCGGCCGGAGGTCGTGGTCGACATCAACGGCCTGGCCCGCCAGCACGGCGAGATCCGCAGCGGGCCGGACGGCCTGCAGCTGGGCGCCTTGGTCCGCATGGCCGACGCCGCGGAACATCCGGCGGTGCGGCGCGACTACCCGGTGATCGCCCAATCCCTTGAGCTGGCCGCCAGCCAGCAGCTGCGCAACATGGCGAGCCTCGGCGGCAACGTCCTGCAGCGGACCCGTTGCAACTACTTCCGCGACGTGACCTGGGCCGCCTGCAACAAGCGGGCCCCCGGCTCCGGCTGCGCGGCGATCGGCGGCCCGGACCGCGGGATGGCGGTGCTGGGGGTCAGCGAGCACTGCATCGCCAACTATCCCGGCGACTTCGCAGGCGCCTTGGCCGCGCTGGGCGCCACCGTCGACATCGAGGGGCCAGGCGGCCGCCGGGTGATCCCGTTCGAAGAGTTGCACCGCCTGCCGGGCGATACGCCGCACATTGAGACCAACCTCGCACCCGGCGAGCTGATCACCGGCTTTTCCGTGCCGGCCGGGCCGTGGACGCGGCGCTCGCTCTACCTGAAGATCCGCGACCGGCAATCCTATGAGTTCGCCATCGCCTCGGCCGCGGTGGCCCTCGACCTCGACGCCGGGGTGGTGCGCGAGGCCCGCGTCGCGCTGGGCGGCATGGTCGCCAAGCCCTGGCGGAGCCACGAGGCGGAGGCCGCCCTGCGCGGTCATCCGCTCACCGAGGGCTCGGCCCAGGCCGCGGCCGCGGCGGCCTTCGCCCAGGCGGTGGTCCACGGCGAAGACCGCTTCAAGCCGGAGCTCGGCCGCCGCACCCTGGTCCGCGCCCTGCTGCAGTGCGCCGCGATGGAGATCTGAGATGGCCGACGACGCAGGACGCCCGACAGGAGGCCTCATCGGCCAGCCCCACGTCCGGATCGACGGCCGGCTGAAGGTCACCGGCCAGGCCCGCTATCCGGCCGACGAGCCGCTCGCCAATCCTGCCTACGCCTACCTGGTGATCAGCGCGATCTCCCGAGGCCGCGTCGCGGGCATGGATCTCGCCGCGACCAAGGCGACCCCCGGCGTGATCGACGTCCTCACCCACGAGAACGTCGGCCAGGAGGTGAAACCGCCGATGGGGCCCGACGGCAAGCCCACCACCACGACCCTGGAGAGCGACCAGATCTGGCACGACGGCCAGATCATCGCCGTGGTGCTGGCGGAAACCTACGAAGCCGCCCGCGAAGGCGCCTACAAGGTGGTCGTCCGCTACGCCGCCGAGGCGCCCAGCGCCACCTTCGACTCCCCCGGCGTCGAGGTCGAACCGCTCAAGGCGAACGAAACGCGGCACGATCCGGCGAAGGGCGACGCGGCGGCCGCCTTCGCCGCGGCGCCGGTCAAGATCGACGCCCGGTACGACACGCCGATCCAGCACCACAATCCCCTCGAGCTGTTCTCCACCACCTGCGTCTGGGAGGGCCCGAAGCTCACCATCCACGAGGGGACCCAGAACCTCTACTGGCTGAAAGGGTCGGTCGCCGGCCAGCTCGGGCTCGATCTCGCCGACGTGCGGACCATTTCGCGGTTCGTCGGCGGCGGCTTCGGCTCCAAGGGCGCGCCCACCTCGCGGACCGCCTGGATCGCCGTGGCGGCCCGGCGGCTGAAGCGCCCCGTCAAGCTTGTCACCACCCGCGATCAGGGCTTCACCATCGCCACCCATCGGGCCGAGACCCGCCATCACCTGCAGTTGGGCGCGACCCCCGACGGACGGCTCACCGCGCTGGTCCATGAGGGATGGGAGGTGAGCTCCCGGCCCTCGAGCTACAACGTCTCGGGCACGGCGACGACGGCCCGGATGTACGCCTGCCCGAACATCGCCACCAAGGTGACGGTGGTCCACGCCGACCGGAACACCCCGGGCTTCATGCGCGCCCCGCCGGACACCCCCTACATGTTCGCCCTCGAGTGCGGCATGGACGAGCTCGCCTATGCGCTGGGCAAGGACCCGATCGAGCTCAGACGGATCAACGACACCCAGACCGATCCGGTGAGCGGCAAGCCCTACTCCAGCCGCTCGCTGATGAAGTGTTTCGACGCCGCGGCCGGCAAGTTCGGCTGGGCCAAGCGCGATCCCAAGCCCGGCTCCATGCGCGATGGAGACTGGCTCGTGGGCTACGGCTGCGCGACCGCCTGCTATCCCTGCAACATCGGACCGGCCGCCGCGCGCCTGTCGCTGACCCCCAAGGGCAAGGCGACGATCCAGCTCGCCGGCCACGAGCTCGGCACCGGCGCCTACACGCTGCTGGCCATCGTTGTCGCCGACCGCCTGGGCCTGCAGGTCGACGACGTCCAGGTGATGATGGGCGATTCCGACCTGCCGCCGGTCCCCGGCGCCGGCGGGTCGAACAACGCCGCCTCGACCTCGAATGTCGCGGCCAAGGCCTGCGAGGCGATCCGCCAGCGGCTGGCCATGGCGGCCGTGCGGACCAACGCCGGGATCTTCGCCGGGGTTGATCCGGCCACGCTGACGCTCGTGAACCGCGCGCTGGTCGGGCCGGACGGCCGCAGCGAACCCCTGGAGACGGCGGCGAGCCGCGTCTCGCCCGGCGCCATCGAGGCGCACGTGGAGAACGTGCCGCAGGGCTTGCCGCCGGACGCCGCCGCCGCCCTCTACCATGGCCGGGCCAGCCTGTTGCGCGGCCAGAGCCGCGAGGACGTGACCGCCTTCGCCTTCGGGGCCCAGTTCGTGGAGATTCGCGTGCACCGGCGCACCTGCGAGATCCGCGCCCCGCGCGCCGTCGCGGCCTTCGCGTCGGGAACCATCGTCAATCCGCTGGCCGCCCACAGCCAGTACCAGGGCGGGGCCATCTGGGGGATCGGTTCAGCCCTGCACGAGCAGACCGAGATCGACCTGCGGACGGCCCGCTACGTGAACCACAACATCGCCGACTATCTGGTCCCGGTGAACGCCGACATCGGCGAGGTCGACGTCATCTTCGTGCCCGAGGAGGACCACGAGGTGAACCCGCTGGGCGTCAAGGGCATCGGCGAGATCGGCATCGTCGGCATGAACGCCGCGATCGCCAACGCGGTGTTCCACGCCACCGGCAGGCGCATCCGCAAGCTGCCGATCCGCATCGAGGACCTGCTCTGAGCCGTTGAACCCGGCCGAGGCTCGGATCATAGTCGCCCGGTCATGCGCGACCCGGGCGAAGCCGCCGCCAATTCCGAACTCGACCTGCGAGCCCGGCCTGAGCCGCGGCCGGGGACGTTCGTGCAGGTCGCGCCCGGGCCCGAGCAGCCGGACGAACGCGACAAGGCCGGCGCCCAAGGCGGCATGGCCCTGGCGCTGACTCTGGGCGCGGTGTTCTGGGCCGCCGTCGGCGCCGCGGCGATCTACTTCCTGCGCCGCTAGGCCGGGCGCCGAAAGTCCGGTCACAAATGCCTGGAATTAGGGCACCTTCGCCGCCGACGGACTTCAGCGGGCGGGCTCCCTGTGCGGGATGCGGCGTTTAGCTCTTGCTGGAGCCGGGAGGTGCGTCGCGTCCATGGCCGACTCGTTCGACGAGATGAACGGCTGGGCCGGCTCGGGGCCCCGCGCGGCCTATGGCGATGTGCGGCGCTGGCTGGACGAGACCCCGCCGGAGATCCTGCAGACGCGACGCGCCCAGGCCGAGCTGTTGTTCCGCCGCACGGGCATCACCTTCAGCGTCTACGGCGACGCCGATGGCGCCGAGCGCCTGATCCCCTTCGACCTGGTGCCGCGGGTGCTCACCGGGACCGAATGGGCGCGCCTCGAGCGCGGCCTCATCCAGCGGGTCGAGGCGCTGAACGCCCTGTCGGCCGACCTCTACAATGGCCAGGAAATCCTTCGCGCCGGGGTGATCCCGCCGGAGCTGGTGAGTCTCAATCCGCAGTACCAGCTGGCCGTGGCGGGCCATGTCCCGCCGAAAGGCGTCTTCGTGCACATCGCCGGCATCGACCTGGTGCGCACCGGCCCCGACGACTTCTACGTCCTGGAGGACAACGCCCGCACGCCGTCGGGCGTCTCCTACATGCTCGAGAACCGGGAGATGATGCTCCGGCTGTTCCCCGATCTCCTGCAGCGCTCGCAGGTGGCGCCGGTGGAGACCTATCCGGACCTGCTGCTGGAGACCCTGCGCTCGGTGGCCCCCGAGCGCCACGACGGCGACGCCGGCATCGTGGTGCTGACGCCGGGGCCGCACAACTCGGCCTTCTACGAGCACAGCTTCCTGGCGGACAAGATGGGCGTCGAGCTGGTGGAGGGCGCCGACCTCTTCGTCCGCGATGACCGCGTCTTCATGCGCACCACCGAAGGGCCGCGGCGGGTGGACGTGATCTACCGGCGGATCGACGACGCCTATCTCGATCCGCTGTTCTTCCGGCCGGACTCGACGCTGGGCGTGCCCGGGCTGCTGACGGCCTACCTGGCGGGCAATGTCGCCATCGCCAACGCCATCGGGACCGGCGTGGCCGACGACAAGGCCATGTACAGCTACATGCCCGAGGTGATCCGCTTCTACAGCGGCCAGGAGGCCATCCTGCCGAACGTGCCCACCTGGCGCTGCCGGGAGGCGGAGCACCTGGCCTATGTGCTGGATCATCTTCCCGAGCTGGTGGTGAAGGAGGTCGACGGCTCAGGCGGCTACGGCATGCTGGTCGGCCCGCACTCGACCAAGGCCCAGATCGAGATCTTCGCCCAGAAGCTGCGGGCCGGGCCGGAACGCTTCATCGCCCAGCCGACACTGGCCCTCTCCACCTGCCCGACGCTCTGCGACAGCGGCATCGAACCCCGCCACGTGGACCTGCGCCCCTTCGTGCTGACCGGCGCGCGCGGGGTGAAGGTGGTCCCCGGCGGCCTGACGCGGGTCGCCCTCACGCCGGGCTCCCTGGTGGTCAACTCCAGCCAGGGCGGCGGCACCAAGGACACCTGGGTGACGGGCTAGGCATGCTGTCGCGGACCGCAGCTGACCTTTTCTGGACCGGGCGCTACCTGGAGCGCGCCGACTTCATCTGCCGGCTGGTGGACGCCACCGCGCGCCTGGCCAGCCTGCCCTCGACCTATGGCGGCGATCCCACGGCCTGGGCGGGGGCGCTGGCGGCGGTCGGGGTGGCCGACGCCTTCGCCGCCTCCGGCGCGGAGATGTCGGAGGCCAACGTCGCGCCGTTCCTCACCATCGACCCGGCCAATCCCTCCTCGATCCGCAACTGCCTGGAGCGGGCGCGCGGCAATGCGCGGGCCGTGCGCACCGCCCTGACCCTGGAAGCCTGGGAGAACCTCAACGGCGCCTGGCACGAGGTGGAACGGTTCTCCGGCCCGAACCTGTCGCGGGCCCGCGCCGGGGAGCTGGTGGAGACCGTGCGCCGCGCGGTGCTGGCCTTCGACGGCTCGGCCCACCGCACCATGCTGCGCGACGACGCCTACTGGTTCCTGCAGCTGGGCGCCGCCATGGAACGCGCCGACAACACCGCCCGGCTGCTGGACGTGAAGTACCACCTGCTCCTGCCGCGCGACGAGCCGGTGGGCGGCAGCCTCGATTATTTCCAGTGGGCGACCATCCTGCGGACGGTCTCGGCGCTGACCGCTTATCGCTGGGTCTATCGCGACACGGTGAAGCCCTGGCTGGTGGCGGACCTGTTGATCTTCAACACCCAGATGCCGCGCTCGCTGGCCTCCTGCTACGACGAGCTCGTCGAGCTGCTGGATCACCTGGGCCGGGGCTCCGGCCGCCGCGGACCGGCCACGCGCACCGCCTCGGCCGTGCAGCACGGCCTGCGCAACACCAATATCGAGGCGGTGTTCGCCTCCGGCCTGCACGAGTTCATCGGCCGGTTCATCGCCGACAACAACAAGCTGGGCTCGGCCGTCGCCGAGCAGTTCCTGTTCTGACCATGCGCATCCGGGTCCACCACGCCACCAGCTACGACTACCAGTTCCCCGCCGAGGGCGTGGTCCAGGCGCTGCGCATGAAGCCCTCCGACCACGAGGGTCAGCGGGTGGTCCACTGGCGCCTCGACGTGGACGTCGACGGCCTGCTGCGCGAGCGGCGCGACGCCTTCGGCAACTGGCTGCACATCTTCTCGGCCGACCAGCCGGTGACCTCGCTCACCCTGCGGGTCACCGGCGAGGTGGAGGTGCGCGACACCGCCGGCGTGGTGCGCGGCGCGATCGAGCGCTTCCCGCCAGGGGTGTTCCTGCGTGTCACGGACCTGACGACGCCGGACGCCACCCTGCGCGACTGGGCGGCGGAGACGGAACCGGGCGAGACCCTCGCCCGTTTGCACGCGCTCATGGGGCGCCTGCACGACGACATGAGCTTCGACACCGCGGCCACCAACGTCGCCACCCCCGCGCCGGAGGCCTTCGCCCACCGGCGCGGCGTCTGCCAGGACTACGCCCATATCTTCATCGCCGCGGCCCGCACCCTCGGCATTCCGGCCCGCTATGTCTCCGGCCACCTGGCGCGGCCGGAGACCGACGCCCAGGACGCCGCCCACGCCTGGGCCGAGGCCTGGGCCGAAGACCTGGGGTGGGTCGCTTTCGACGCCGCCAACGGCGTCTGCGCCAATGAATCCTATCTTCGCGTAGCGACCGGACTCGACTATCTCGATGCGGCGCCCATGCGGGGCGCGCGCCGAGGCGGCGGGGCGGAACGGCTGAGCGTGGCGGTGCACGCCCGCGACGCCGGCTTCCAGCGGCAGGACTGAGCGGAGAGATAGGTGACCTACTGCGTCGGCGTCCTGGTGAAGGAAGGCCTGGCTGTGCTGGCCGATACGCGGACCAACGCCGGCGTCGACAATGTCTCGACCTATCGCAAGCTGCGGATCTTCGGCAACGACGGCAAGCGGCTGATCGCGGTGGCCTCGGCCGGCAGCCTCTCCACCACCCAGACGGCGATCGAGCGGGCCTGCCTGGGGATCGAGGCGCCCGACACCCAGGAGACGGAATCGATCCTGACCGCGCCCTCGATCCACCGCGCGGCCTATATCCTGGGCCAGGCGATCCGCTTCACCCGCGACGAGATGGAGGGGCTGAGGCAGGACGACGTGAACTTCGACGCCACCCTGCTGGTGGGCGGCAGCGTCGGCGGCGAGCGGACCCGGCTGTTCCTGGTCTACGCCGCCGGCAACTTCATCGAGAGCGGCGACGACACGCCCTTTCTGCAGATCGGCGAGACCAAGTACGGCAAGCCGATCCTCGATCGCGCCCTGTCCTACGACACCGAGCTGGACGAGGCGGTGAAGATCGCCCTGATCTCCTTCTCCTCCACCATGCGCTCGAACCTGGCGGTCGGCCTGCCGATCGACCTCGTCACCGTCCGCTCAGCCCAGTGCAAGGCCGAGCTGGTCTATCGGATAGACGACCACGACGAATATTATCGCGACCTCAACGACCGCTGGTCGAAGGCGCTGCGCGCCGCCCAGGCCTCGATCCCCAAGCCGCCCTACGGCGTGGCCTGAGCGCCTGCGCCGTCGCCCTCCGGCGTGAAGCCGACGGGCAGGTAGCCGTGCAGGAAGCTCTCCACCGCCACGGTGACCGGGCCGGAGATGTCGCGCTTGCCGGCTTCCATCTCCAGCACCCGCTTCTCGCCCTGCTTATCGCCGCCCGCGAGCCGCAGCGCCCGGGCGAGATCGAGCGGCGTCCAGCCGAGCGCTTCGCGCGCCTGCTTCAGATGTGGGCCGGTCTTGATCACGGAAGGACGCTCCACGAAACGCGTAGGCTCGCCGCGGCGCATAGCCCACCCGCCGCCGGCCGGAAAGAGCTGATAGCCTGCTCCTTCCGTGTGCCGACCGGAGCCCTTTTTCCGCACAGACTGTCACAATTTTAGTCGCCGCCTGTCAGGCGCCCCGATTCTTCGCGGTTTACGCGGAACGCCGCGGTCATCGCGTGCTGTCCTCACAGGCCGCAAGCCGATCGCTCGCATGACCATGGCGCCCCAGTAAATGAGTGGAATTTCACCCGTCACGATCGGCCTCCTGGTCGTGATCCTCGCCGCCTCGGCGGTCATGAGCGGGCTTTCGGGCTTCGGCTTTTCGGCGATCGGCGCGCTCTGCCTGACCCTGTTGCCGCCACAGCTGGGCGTTCCGCTGCTGATGACCTTGTCGGCCGCCAACCAGGTCATGTCGCTGCGCCAGCTGAAGGCGGACATGAAGCCGTTCCGGCAATGGTGGCCCGACGGTCCGGCTCCCTATCTGCTGGGCGGCCTGATCGGCGTCCCGCTCGGGCTGATGATCCTGCGCTCCCTGCCGACCTCAAACCTGATGGCGGTGTTCGGCGGGTTCCTGGTGCTCTACGCCGCCTATTCCCTGCTGAAGCCGCGGGCGGCGCACGCCCAGGTGAAGGACAGCTGGCTGGCCTCGTCCCTGGTCGGCATGACCGGCGGCGTCATCGGCGGCTTCACCGCCTTCCCAGGCGCGCCGGTAGTGGTCTGGAGCGGCCTGCGCCATCTGCCCAAGCGCGAATCCCGGGCCATCGTGCAGCCCTATATCTTCGGCCTGCAGGTCCTGGCGATCGGGCTCCTCGCCCTGCAGCGCCCCCAGACCTTCGACCGATCCTACTGGATGCTGGTGGCGATCACGGTGCCGGTGGTGCTGCCCTGCACCCTGCTGGGCGTGAACCTCTACCGGTCGCTCTCGGACATCAATTTCCGGCGGGTGACCTTCATGCTGCTGGGCGTCTCAGGCGTCGGCCTGCTGATCAAGGCCCTTGGGACACTCCTCGGCGCTCACGCCTAATAGACTTGCCGAAAATCTAAGCATCTGCCCGCTTCTTCACAATATTATTTAGGTATTGCTCGAATAATTTGCAATATATCTAACATTATTCGAATTTTGCATTCCTGATATATCAATGATTGCCGGGCCCTTCCGGTCATTGAACTATTGACTAAGGGCTGCGAGCCACCAAGGCCGCTGCCGACAGCTTGGGGGGCCACGACCTTGAAGGGGAAAACAATCATGAATTGAACAAAGAACGGGGATATTCGATGGGGGCTTTTTCAAAGCGGGCTTTGCTCGCCGGGATCTCGGGGACCGCGCTGCTCAGCGCCGCCTCCCTGGGTCACGCACAATCCAGACCGGCTGTGACCGCCGCGGCGGCGGCCGACGCGAGCCAGGTCGAGACGGTGATCGTCACCGGCACGCGCATGGTCGGTCTCCGCGCAGTGGACAGCCCGGCGCCGGTGCAGGTGCTGGAAGCCTCCGCCCTGGCGCGCACGGGCCAGACCGACCTGGTCCAGGCCATCGCCCAGAACATTCCCTCGTTCAACGCCCAGGCGTTCGGCGGCGACACCGCCAACCTGACGCTCTCGGCCCGCCTGCGGGGCCTGAGCCCGAACCACACCCTGGTGTTGGTCAACGGCAAGCGCCGGCACGGTACGGCCAACCTGGCGGTGCTCGGCGGCCCCTACCAGGGCGGCGCCTCGGCCGACCTCAACTTCATCCCCCTGTCGGCGGTCGACCACGTGGAAGTCCTGCAGGACGGCGCGGCGGCCCAGTACGGCACCGACGCCATCGCCGGCGTGGTCAACATCATCCTGAAGGACAGGGCGGCCGGCGGCAGCGCGGTGGCCTCGGTCGGCAAGTTCTTCGACGGCGGCGGCGATACCGCCGACTTCTCGGCCAACGTGGGCTTCGCGCCGATCGACAAGTCCTATGTGAACGTCACCTTCGAGAGCCGCTGGCACAGCCACACCTTCCGCGGCGACTCCGACCCGCGGACGCTCAACACGCCGTACAACACCGCCTCATCCTCGCGGCTGTCGCGCTATCCGCAGATCACCGGGGCCGCGGACTATCCGTTCATGAACCGGATCGCCGGCGACGCCGCCTATCGGCTGAACGTCGGCTCGTTCAACGCGGGCTACCACATCGACGACACCACAGAGCTCTACAGCTTCGGCACCTACGGCCATAAGTGGGCCGCGGCCTTCGAGAACTACCGCGTCCCCAACCTGATCGTCGGCAAGGACGGCACGATCCCGCGCCCGCTGGGCTTCGCTCCCATGGAATCGATCACCGAGGACGACTACGCGGCCACCGGCGGGATCAAGGGCGAGACCTCCGCCTGGAGCTGGGACCTGTCCACCACCTACGGCAAGGACGCCGACTCGGTGAACGTCCTGAACTCGCTGAACCGGTCGCTCTATATCGACACCTCGACCGCCACCACGCCGGGCTTCTCGCCGACCAACTTCCACGCCGGCGACTTCTTGGCCAGCCAATGGACCACCACCCTGGACCTCACCCGCGAGCTGGACGTCGGCATGTACAAGCCGATGACGCTGGCGCTCGGCGCCGAGTACCGGCGCGAGACCTACGAGATCAAGCCGGGCGACGCGGCCTCGCGCTACAAGGAGGGCTCGCAGTCCTATCCGGGCTTCGCGCTCACCGACGCGGGCAAGCACAGCCGCACCAACTACGCCATCTACGCCGACCTCGCCCTGTTGCCGATCGAGCCCCTGAAGCTCGACGCGGCGATCCGCCACGAACACTTCAGCGACTTCGGCGACACGACGGTGGTCAAGGGCACCGGCCGCTACGATTTCGGCGAGGCCTTCGCCGTGCGCGGCACCGCCAGCACCGGCTTCCGGGCGCCGACGCTCGCCGAGGAGTTCTATTCGGCGACCAACGTCTCGCCGACCTCGGCCTTCGTGCAGCTGCCACCCAACTCCCCGGCGGCCCAGCTGATCGGCGTCAACGGCCTGAAACCCGAGAAGTCGACCAACTTCAGCCTCGGCTTCGTGGCCCACCCGTTCTCGGGCCTGGTCACCACCCTCGACGTCTACCAGATCTCGGTGAGGGACCGAATCGTGGGCTCCGGTTCGCTGTTCGGATCCGGCGGCGCCTTCAACATCCCCGCGGTGCGGGCCGCCATCCTGGCGAACGGCAACGCGCTCGATCCGACCGTCACCCAGACCGGGATCACCATCTTCACCAACGGCCTCGACACCCGCACCCGCGGCGCGGAGTTCGTGGCCACCTATCCCAGCGATTTCGGCGACTTCGGCGCGGTCCAGTGGTCGCTGACCGCGAACTACAACGAAACCAAGGTCACCAAGATCAAAGCCCCGCCGCCGCAGCTCGCCGGCGCGTCCCTGTTCGACCTGACGGCCATCTCCAACCTGGAGACCGCCTCGCCCAAGTACCGCGTGGTGGTGGGCGGCCTCTGGAGCCTCGGCAAGTTCACGGTGAACCTGAAGGAGTCGCTCTACGGCCCCTCGTCCGGCTGGGGCAGCCGCACCGGCGCGACCTACTACAAGACCACCATCAAGGCCCAGGTGATCACCGACCTCGAGGCTTCCTATCAGGTCACCGACGCGGTGAAGGTCACGGTGGGAGCGAACAACCTGTTCAACTACTACCCGGAGCGGATCAATCCCTTCCTCCGGGACGAGTATCTGCGCGCCAACAGCAATTCCTACGTGACCCAGTACCCGACCTTCTCGCCGTTCGGGATCAACGGCGGCTACTACTATTCCAAGGTCAGCCTGGTCTTCTGATACGCGGGGGCGTTGCGGGGGGCTGCGCCGCCGGCGCGGTCCCCCGTCATCGTCTGCGGGTCGGCGTCACATCCGAGGCTCTGTTGTTGCGAGAGCCTGACCGGCACGGCGGGTTCGCCCTGACGCCGAAGGCCAGATCTGATCCACACCTTTTGCGGGCAGGCCGGAGGTCTCGCGCGGGGGTTGTGGCGACCCGCCGCGCCGACAACCGGGGATGGCGGCGCGACCGAAACACAAGTCTCTGTTTACCTTAAAGAAAACTTTCGGGGTCCAGGATTGTCCGAAATGGGCGTCGCGTGAGTGACAGTCGCCCGGAGGATAGTCATGGGCTCGGCCCATTTTCGACCTGCCCGCGCCGGCCGCGCCGCGACCGCGCTTGCGACCTGCACGGCGCTGGCCGCCTGCGCCGGCACGCCGCCCTCGACGAACAGCTCGGCGGCGCTTTTCAAGGCGCAGGTGGGTGACATTTCGGGCGGGGTCGCGCCCGGCCCGAACTCCGTCTGGTACGTGCAGAGCCAGCCGGCATCCTATGTGAAGATGGGCTTCGCCACCTGGCGGCCGGAGCGTCCCTCCCACGGGCTGCGCGCGTGGATCTCGCGCCTGTTCAGCCGCCATTCGGCCGGCAGGACCGCGGCCGAGCCCACCGGCGTCGCCTCGGCGAACCTGCGCCTGCCGGTGCCGGCCCGGGTGCAGGTGACCAATGTGCTGAGCGGGGCGGTGATCACCGTGCGCGTCGACGACAAGGCCCCGATGGGCGACGCCATCATCCGCCTGTCGCCGGAGACGGCGCGCAGCCTGGGCGCCGACCCCGCCAAGCCGCTCCTGGTGCGCATGCGCTACCTGGCGCCGGTGATCGCCTACAACGAGCGTCCGACCCTGCGCTACGCCCTGCGCGGAGCGGTGCGCCACGCGCCGGCCGCCGTCCAGCCCGCGGCGCCCACCCTGCTCGCCGCCCAGACCAAGGCCGCGCCCGCGC
>JAQGIX010000376.1 GCA_028290925.1 Phenylobacterium sp.
CGGCCCCGCCGGCGAAGTGGCCGCCGCCACCTCCGAAGCCGGTTCCGCCGCCGCCTCCGGGTCCGCCGCCCATGTGGCCAGGCCCGCCGCCGAATTGGGAGACGCCGCCCATTCCGCCGCCGACGTGGCCGCCGGTCGCTCCGAAGTGAGCGCCGCCTGGCCCGTGATGGTCGCCGCCCCGGCTATAACCGCCGCGCCAGCCGTTCCAACCGCGCGGACCGCCCCAACCGAGGCCGTCGCGCCACGCGTAGCCGCACCAGTACCAGCCCGGCCCGCTCCACGCGGAGTCGTACCAGCAGTAGTGTCGGCCGCCGAACAGGTAGGGCTGGAAGCTGGCCTGGGCGAGCACCGCGTCTTGCGGCCCGATCGGAGCCGCCAGCGCCGGGCGTTCAGCCGACAGGCTGACCACGAGCGTTGTCGCGAACGCGAGCCCAAGGAATGATTGTTTCATCCGCTGCCGGCCGGCGTCGGCCGGGTCGCCGAATGTTGCGATGACGGTGTCGGCGGCTGCCATGGGACGTTCCTTCATATTGCGCCTCGGAAGGAGCGGCCGGCCCGCGGGACTGGGGTCACGGGCCGACCGCGCCGCGGCCGCCGAGAATGCCGACGGGCCGCAGGCGAACCCCACCGGAGGAGGAGGCGGGTTCGTCCCAAGCATCTCGCGGCTTTGCGGCAAGGTCCTTGGCCGCGGCCTGAATAGTCGTGAGATGGTCTGAGCGGGGCCTGGCGCCGGTGAGCCTGTGGCATGTAAGCTGCGTTAGCGCTCCGGGACCCGCAACCGAACTGAGCCCAGCATGACCCCTCGCCAGATCCATCCGGGTTCATCCGTTTCCGTCAGCCGCTCGGCGGCTGTTTGGCGTATGGGCCGACACGGTGCGACGCAGGATCACCGCGAGGTGCCGGAGGAGACCCCCGTCGCGCTGGTGCATGACGGCTCGACCACGGCCGTGATGATGGCCACGCCAGCGGACATCGAAGACCTGGCCGTCGGCTTCAGCCTGACCGAAGGGATCGTTGCCAGGGTCTCGGACATCGAAGGGCTCGAGGTCGTCGAGAGCGAGCTTGGGATCGAGGCGCGCATGTGGCTCTCGCGGCCTCGCGCCGAGACGCTCGCCAGCCGGCGGCGCTATCTCGCGGGTCCGACCGGGTGCGGGCTCTGCGGCATCGACAGCCTGGGCGAAGCGATGCGCCCCACCCCCAAGGTCGCCGAGGGCCTCCGCATCTCGCCGGTCGACATCGGCGCGGCGCTCGAGGCGCTGCCGGAGCGCCAGACGCTTGGCGCCGCGACGCGGGCGGTGCATGCGGCGGCTTGGTGGGCGATGTCCGGCGGGTTCACCTGCCTGCGGGAGGACGTCGGCCGTCACAATGCGTTGGACAAGCTGGTCGGCGCGCTGGCGGCCTCGGACCAGCCTCGGCCGGACGGCGCGCTGTTCCTGACCAGCCGCATCTCGGTGGAGATGGTGCAGAAGGCCTCGGTCATGGGCGCACAGGTGCTTGTCGCGGTCTCCGCGCCGACCGCCCTGGCGATCCGGGCGGCGGAGCAGGCGGCAATCACGCTGGTCGGCGTCGCCAGGCGCGACGGGTTCGAGGTCTTCACGCGGCCGGATCGGGTCGCCTGACGCGCTGGGGCGCCGTCAGCCAGGGGTGTCCGGGTCGGTCAGCAGTCGCCGGCGCTCTTCCGGCGTATTGGCGCCCTTGAGCCTCGGCTTCGCCTGGTCGCTGCACGGCAGGACGCCTAGCCCCGCGGCCTGCACGAGCCGCTTCAGCGGCCATTGCGCCTCCGCTGCGGCGGGAACCGCGGCGAGATCGATCACCATCGGCAGCGGCAGGCCCTCGTAGGCGGCGCCCGGACCGCGGGCCGCCAGCAGCGGCCGGAGATCGGACGCCATGACCGTCGGGGCGTCGACGGCCAGGATCAGGGCCCGCCCATAGCGCGCGGCCCGCAACCGTAGCGCCGCGGCGAGGATGCCGCCGCAGGGACCCGCTCCCGGATTCGCGTCGAGCACGGCGGGCAGTCCGTGGTCGGCGCCCGCGGTCAGCACCATCTGGATTCCGAGATCGTGCGAGAGGGCCACGAGGCGGTCGATTGCGGAGACGCCATTCCAATCGAGGCGCGCCTTGTCCTGCCCCATCCGCGACGAGGATCCACCGCACAGGATGACCGTGGCTGAGCGACGCAAGGCTCGTCTCCCGCTTCAGGTCGCGCATTGCGGACCGAGACGCCCTGGTCCGCAAGGCCGAAGTCGCGTTCGGCAAATCTGCTGGCGGCGCTTGCCGGGCACGGCAAACTTTCGCTCAGAAGTACTCACGATTACTCAGCGCCTCGCCAAGGATTTCCACCTCGAAGATCAATACCTGCTGAGGCGCGGGCGACCGCCACAACTGGAGACCGGCATGCGCGAATTTTCCCGTCGCAACATCCTGGCGGCCACGACGGTCGTGGGCGTGACAACGGCGATCTCCGCTGCAGCGAGCGCCGCGCAATTGGGCAATCCGGACCGGCCGCCCGAAGGCGCCGCCAATGTGGCCAACCCGAAGGCGCTCGCCGAGCCGGGCCCCCAGAACCCCAACCTGGCCCGCCAGCTGCCCTCGGCCGGCAGTCCGCCGCCCACCGACGTGAACGGCATGCCGATGTTCTGGTCCTCGTTCAACATAATGCACAAGCGCATCCAGGACGGCGGATGGGCGCGGCAGGTCACCCAGTCGGATTTTCAGATTTCCGAGGATGTCTCGGGCGTCAACATGCGGCTGGGGCCGGGTGGCGTGCGCGAGCTGCACTGGCACCAGCAGGCCGAGTGGGCGGTGATGACCGACGGCAAGTGTCGCCTCACCGTGCTGGATGGCGATGGCCGCGCCGCCGTGCGGGACGTGAATGCGGGCGATCTCTGGTATTTTCCCGCCGGACTCCCGCATTCGCTGCAGGGCCTGGGACCGAGCGGGGCCGAGTTCGCCCTGGTGTTCGATAACGGCCGGGCGTCCGAATACAACACCCTGCTGTTGACGGACTGGGTCGCCCACACCCCACCCAAGGTCCTGGCGGAGAACTTCAATCTTCCGGTCAGCGCCTTCCAGCCCATTCCGGTGGACGATCGGTGGATCTATCAGGGCTCCGAGCCGCCGCCCCTGGCCCAGGTCCAGCGCGAGGTCGCCTCGTCGCTCGGCCCGTCGGATATCGAGTTCACCTTCTCGCCCAGCGCCATGGCGCCGACCCGGCAGACGCGCAGCGGATCGGTGAAGATCGTCGACACCCGGAACTTCCCGGTATCCGCCACCATCGCGGCGGCCATTGTCACCATCAAGCCGGGCGGCCTGCGGGAGCTGCACTGGCATCCCAACGCCGACGAGTGGCAATATTGGGTACAGGGGACCGGCCGCATGACCGTGTTCAACACCGGCCCCGCCGCGATGACCCTCGACTTCCACGCCGGTGACGTCGGCTACGTGAAGAAGAGCCTCGGCCACTACATTGAGAACACCGGCTCCACGGACGTCGTCATGGTGGAGACCTTCAAGTCCGACCGGTTCGCGGAAGTCTCGCTGGCGCAATGGCTGGCCTGTTCGCCCCGGCAGATGGTGGCCGAGACCCTGAAGATGGATCCGCGCCTCATCGAACAGATATCCAAGAGCCGGCCGGACATCGTCCCCGCCTAGAAACGGAGCTCCAGCGCGCCCCGATCCGAACGGCGTCGGGGAGCGCGTAACCTCAGCAACGCAGGGTCCCGAACATGCCGCCGCTCTCCGATGTCGTCTTCGCCGAAGCACAGGGGAATCTGTGCGGCGCCGCCTCGCTCAGCGGCAGCCGCTTCGCGCCCCGGCGGCCGATCCGTCTTCGTCTGCCGGCGGTCGCCGCCCTGGTGGTGGGTCCGGGCGCCTTGGCGATGCTGGGGGAGAACGACGGGCCGAGCATGCTGTCCTATGCGACCAGCGGCGCCACCTATGGCCTGGGCTTCCTGTTGCCGTTCATCATCCTGACGTTCGCAGCCGCGTACGTGGTCCAGGAGATGGCCATGCGGCTGGGCGCAGTGACCGGGCGGGGTTACGGCGAGCTGATCTTCCAAAGATTTGGCCGTGTCTGGGGCTGGGCCTCGGCGGGCGACCTGGCCTTCACCAACCTCATCACGCTGATCACCGAGGTCATCGCCATCCGCCTTGGCATGGGCTTCTTCGGGGTCCCGCCCTGGGCGGCGGTGGCCAGCGCCGTCCTGCTCGTGGGGATCGGATCGTGGGGCGGTCGCTACTCGCGCTGGGAGCGGCTCGCCGCGGGCCTGGCCATCTTCAACCTGCTGTTCGTCGCGGTGGCGATCTTCGCGCGCCCCTCCGCCAGGGAGGTCGTGAACTCCATAGCCAGCTGGGGCCCGCTGCCGAAAACCACTGTCCAGGCGTTCCTGTTGATCCTGGCCTCCAACATCGGCGCCACGGTCACCCCCTGGATGCTGTTCTTTCAGCAGAGCGCCTCGGTGGACAAGGGCATGACGCCGAGGGACATCGGACGCGGCCGCCGGAACACGGCGATCGGGGCGGTCGTCGCCGCGATGACGGGATGCGCCGCCTTGGTGGCGGCCACGCCGCTGTTCAGCCATCACATCGAAATGTCCCACTACCAGGGCGGCGCAGGCTTTGCGGAGGCCCTGCGCCCGATCATCGGCGCGCCAGGCGCGGCGCTGTTCGCCCTGGGACTCGTCGAGGCCGGAGCGGTCGCCATGCTGACCATCTCCGCCAGCAGCGCCTATTCGATTGCGGAGATGATCTCCGGCGCGGCCAGGAGCTTCAACGCCTCGGTGGCCCAGGCGCCGTTGTTCCACACGACGAATATCGGCATCGCGATCCTGGCGGGAATGGTCGTCCTGATCCCCGGCGCGCCCCTCCTGACCCTTTCGCTCAACGCAAACCTGCTGGCGACCATCCTGATGCCAGCCTCGCTGGTTTTCCTCCTGATGCTGAGCAGCGACCGGCAGGTCATGGGCGCGCACGCCAACAGCCGGACCGCCACGGTGCTGGGGATCGCGATCGCCGTGCTGGTCGCGCTGGCCGGCTCCGCCTACGCGGCCGTGGGATTCCTCGGCGCCTTTGGAATTCACCCCTTCTAGGAGACCTCGCCATGATCGACGCCAATCATCATCCTGATCGAGCGGCCCGGGCGCTATCCGCCTCGACCGCGTTTCCGCCGATGCAGTTGAGCCGCGGCGCGCAGGCGGCCCTGGTGGGCCTTCGCCTGTTCACCGGCCTGACCACCGCCATGGCGATCTTCACGATCCTGCACCAGACGTTCTAGGCGCCGGTCGGCCCACCAGGACCGAGGCGGCCGATCCGGGCGGCCTAGCCGATCAGCAGGAGCGGGTTGGGCGCATGGCGCGACCAGCCGGCTTCGGCCACCAACAGATCCAAGCCGAGCGTCGCGAGATCGTCGGCGACCGGATCGACCTTCGTGTCCTTCGCCTGGTAGAGCATCTTGGCGTAGCTGTGGCAGTCGCCGCAGGTCTCCGCCTTGACCGCGCCGGCGTCGCCCTCGATCCCGATCAGCTGCAGCGCGCCCGACTTGCCGCAGGTGATGCAGACCACGCGCACATGATTCCAGGCCGTGGCGCAGAGCGAGCAGTGAAGGTAGCGCGTTCCGGGCGTCGGTCCCGACGCCGTCACCACGCCGGACACCGGCGGCGAGCCGCAGCAGGGACACAGGCCGCGCTCCGGCA
>JAQGIX010000428.1 GCA_028290925.1 Phenylobacterium sp.
CAACGCCGGCATCCTGCGCGACAAGACCTTCGCCAACACCTCCGAGGCCGACTGGGACGCGGTGATCAAGGTGCACCTGAAGGGGACCTACTGCACCGCCCTGCCGGTCTGGAAGTGGATGAAGGACCACGGCGGCGGCGGCACGATGGTGCTCACCTCCTCGACCTCGGGCCTCTACGGCAACTTCGGCCAGACCAACTACGGGGCGGCCAAGGCCGGCATCTACGGAATGGTCCGGGTGATGTCGATCGAGGGGCGCAAGTACAACATCCGCGTCATGGGCCTGGCGCCCGGCGCCTACACCCGGCTGACCTCGGACCTGCCGGGCCGCAAGGACCGCGAGCCGGATCCCTTGAGCCTGCCGGAGAACGTGGCGCCCGGCGTGCTGTTCATGGTCAGCGACCTGGCCGCCGAGCATTCCGGCAAGATGCTCGGCGTCTCCTCGCGCGGCGTGCGCGAGATCAAGATGCTGCAGACCGAGGGCTTCCAGCCGGGCCGGCCCTACACCGCCCAGGAGGTCGCCGAGAACGCGTCGAAGGTGTTCTTCGCCGACACCACCGAGCGGACGGCGGTCAGCGCCTAGGGTTCAGCGAACTCGGCCAGCCGGGCGTCCAGCCCATCGCGGACGCTCGGCCACTCCTCGGCCAGGACCGAGAAGACCACGGTGTCGCGGATGCGGCCGGTCCAGGTGACCCGGTCCTGGCGGAGAATCCCTTCCTGCGTCGCGCCGAGCTTGAGCACCGCCGCGCGGCTGCGGACATTGATGGCGTCCACCTTGAACTGCACCCGCCGCGCGCCGGCCTCGAAGGCGTGGGCCAGCAGCAGCCGCTTGGCCGCCGGGTTCACCGCGCCGCCGCGCAGGGCCGGATGATAGTAGGTGCCGCCGATCTCCACCGCGGCGTTGGCCGGATCGATGGACGCATAGCAGCTGAGCCCCCGGCAACGGCCGTCGGCCATCACCGCGAAGGCGATGGTCCGGCCCGCCGCCATGTCGCGCTCGAGCGTGGCCCAGGTGGGGTCAAAATGCTCGAAGGCCCAGGAGAACGGATAGAGCTCCGTCCAGGTCGCCGGATCGGCCTCACAGGCTTCGCGCAGATCGTCGCGGTGCGCCTGCGTCATCGGCTCCAGCCGCACGAAACGGTTCTCCAGCACCCTGCGCTCAAGATTCATTCACAACCTCTGCCAACATCTTTTTTTGAAGCTTCGCTCTTGCATGGGCCGATCGCCGACATATCTGTGGGTCCGCCCATCCTGGGCGTTTCCTCCCTATGACTTCTCCAGCCGGGTCTTCACAGATCCGGCTGTTTTTTTTGGGCCCACACGGTGGCGATCTCAGGCGCGCAGGTAAAGCTGGGCCGCGCCGACCAGATAGACCAGCCCGGTGACGGTGACGATCAGGCGCGACAGGCGCTTGAAGTTCACGTCGTCCATCCGCTCCAGCACCTGCCCGCCGACCGCGGTGCCGGCCATGGAGAGCGGGACGGCGAGGGCGAACACCCACCAGGGCGGCAGGCCCTGGCCGTGCACGGCGATCAGCGGCGCGCCATAGACCGCGATCTTCGCCAGGTGGGAGAAGACCTGGGTCGCCGCCTTGGTGGCCACGATCTGGTGGCGGGTGAGCGCGGTGCGCACGAAGAAGATGTCGAGCAATGGCCCGGCCACGCCGGCGGTGAGATTGAGGCCGGTGACGGAGATCCCGCAGGCCAGCGCCTGGGCGGGTCTCGCCGCATCGAGGCGCAGCCAGCGTTGCGGGATCCACAGCAGGGCCGGCACCAACCCCATCAGCAGGTAGAGCGTCGCCTTCGAGGGCTCCACGGCGACGAAGGCCATGACGCCGCCGGCCATGAGCGAGCCCACGGCGAACACCGCCACGATCCGCCAGTCGAGGAACCGGCGGTGCAGGATGGCCCGCCAGCCGTTGGCCACCAGCTGCAGGATGCCGTGGGCGACGAAGGTCGCCGAGACCGGCAGCACCAGGGCCAGCGCGCCCTTCAGCATCAGGCCGCCGGCCATGCCGAACACGCCGGAGATGGCCGCTGTGACGAAGGCGGCGACGATCAGGAAGATGGCCGCCGCGAGGCTCATCGCCGCCGGGTCAGCAGCGCCCAGCCGCTGTCGGTCACGCAGACCTCGCCGCCGCTGGTTCCCGCCCCCGGGACCGGCCGCACCTCGATGAGCCTCGCGGCCAGCGCGTCCTCCCAGATGGTCAGCGCCGGGCACGAGGAGCGCCAGGCCTCCATGGCCTCGCCATAGGTGCGCGGCCGCGCGGCCGCCCAGTCCACCAACTGCAGGATCAGGCCGTCGCGCGCCTGGCCGTCGATGTGGTCGGAAGCGTCCATGGGCGTAGCCCCGCTTGTTGCTCTGATCGGGCATGGACCGACGCGCGAGGCAGGTCCAATATATTGCAGAGCCATTTTCGATACCCCTGAGGTATGTCGATGATCGAGCTGCGCCGGCTGCGATACCTCGTGGCGGTGGCCGACGAGGGCCACATCACCCGCGCCGCCGAGCGGCTAGGCATCCAGCAGCCGCCGCTGACCCGCCAGATCCGGCTGCTCGAGGAGGAGCTCGGCGTCGCGCTCTTCGAGCGCCTGCCGCGCGGCATGCGGACCACCGAGGCCGGTCGGGTGGTGGTCGAGGAAGCCCGCGATCTCCTGGCCCGCGCCGAGCGGATCAAGGAGACCGCCCAGCGGGCCGCGCGCGGCGAGCAGGGCCGCCTGGCCGTTGGCTACACCTCCTCGGCCGCGTTCCATCCCTTCGTGACGCAGCAGATCCGCGCCTTCCGCGAGTCCCGGCCGGGCGTGGCGCTGGCGCTCGCCGAGGACGGCACGCCGGAGCTGGTCCACGGGCTGAGGGAGGAGCGGCTGGACGCGGCCTTCCTGCGCTCCACCTCCATCGACATCGCGGGGCTGTCGATCGAGCCGCTGCTGGAGGAGAAGATGGTCGCGGCCGTCCCCACCGGCCACGCCCTGGCCAAGGCCGGCAAGGTGGCGCTGGCCGACCTCGCCGAGGAAACCTTCATCTTCTATCGGCGGCCGACCGGGCCGGGCCTCTACGACGCCATCATGGCCGCCTGCCTCGCCGCCGGCTTCTCGCCCACCGTCGGCCAGGAGGCGCCGCGGATGGCCTCGACCCTGAGCCTGGTGGCCTCGGGCCTGGGGGTGGCGATCGCGCCGGCGTCCATGCAGCGGATGAACGTCGAGGGCGTGGCCTTCGTGCGCCTCAGGGGCGCCAAGGGCCTGGTCGCGCCGCTGCTGCTCGCCACCCGCAAGCGCGACCGCTCGACCCTGGTCGATCGCTTCCGCCGGGACGTGACGGCGGCGGCCGCCGCCCTGCGCGAGGACTAGCCGTTGCGGACGGGCTTCGGCCCCTGACACCGGTAGCCCGCCGCCGCGTCTCCCTTGCCCAGCGCC
>JAQGIX010000002.1 GCA_028290925.1 Phenylobacterium sp.
CTGGGGGCAGTGCGCAGAACAGTTGGCGGAGCTGGCCGCGGGGCTCTGAAGAGAACCACGGAACACATGGAAAAGGGCGGCCGGTTGGCCGCCCTTATTTTGTCCACGAACCCCACGAACGGGCCCCTCGGTGTCATGCCGGGTTTGGCGAAGCCAAGACCGGGATGACACAGGAGATTTAGATGAGCTCCACCGCCATCGCCGTGGCTTCGCCGCCGCCGATGCAGAGGCTGGCGACGCCCTTCCTGAGGCCGCGGGATTCGAGGGCGGCCAACAAGGTCGCGAGGATGCGGGCGCCTGAGGCGCCGATGGGGTGGCCGAGCGCGCAGGCGCCGCCGTTGACGTTGAGCTTGGCGCGGTCGAGGCCCAAGTCGCGCTCGGCGATCATGGCGACCACGGCGAAGGCCTCGTTGACCTCGAAGAGATCGACGTCATCGATGCTCCAGCCGGCGCGCTTGAGGGCCTTCCTGATGGCCGGGACCGGGGCGGTGGTGAACAGGCCGGGCTCGTGGGCGTGGGCGGCGTGGCTGACCACCCGGGCGACGATCGTCATGCCGAGCTTCCGGGCGACGCTTTCGCGGGTCATCACCAGGGCGGCGGCGCCGTCGCTGATCGAGGAGGCGTTGGCGGCGGTGATGGCGCCGTCCTTGGCGAAGGCGGGCTTCAGGGTGGGGATCTTGGCGGGATCGGCCTTCAGCGGCTGCTCGTCGTCCTCGATCAGCACGGCGCCCTTGCGGGTGACCACCTCGACGGGGGTGATCTCCTTCTTGAACGCGCCCGAGGTGACGGCGGCCTTGGCGCGCTCCAGGGAGGAGATGGCGTAGGCGTCCATGGCCTCGCGGGTGAACTGGTACTGTTTGGCCGTCTCCTCGGCGAAGGCGCCCATCAGCTTGCCGGGCTCGTAGGCGTCTTCCAGGCCGTCCAGGTACATGTGGTCGTAGAAGGTGTCGTGGCCGATACGGGCGCCGGCGCGGTGCTGCTTGGACAGGTACGGCGCGTTGGTCATGCTCTCCATGCCGCCGGCGATGACCACGTCCACCGTGCCGGCCGCCAGGCTGTCGGCGGCGAGGATCGCGGCCTGCATGCCCGAGCCGCACATCTTGTTGACGGTGGTGGCCTCGACGGAGGTGGGCAGGCCGGCGCCGATGGCGGCCTGGCGGGCGGGGGCCTGGCCGAGGCCGGCCGGCAGCACGCAGCCCATCAGGATCTGCTGGACGGCGTCTGGCGCGACACCGGCGCGCTCGACCGCCGCGCGGACGGCTGCGGCGCCCAGCTCGGTGGCCTTGACGGGGGCGAAGACGCCCTGGAAGCCGCCCATGGGCGTGCGGGCGTAGGAGGCGATGACGACGGGGTCGGAGCTGCTGTTGGTCATGGCCCGCATATAACCACCCGCTCGTCCCCGCGAAAGCCGGGAGCCAAGCGGGCGAGCGGTCCTCTCGAACGCCTGCGATCGATCCGCAATTCAGCTTGGGTCCCCGCCTTGGCGAGGATGAGCGGATTCAACTGTGCTTGTGGTTGAGCCCCTTCAGCGTCTCGGCGAGGCGCGCCTCCTTGCCGACCTTGCCGCCCTTCTTGGCGGCGGCGTGCAGCTTGCCGGCGGGGATCTTCTCGTCCTTGGGCACGTGCAGGGCCTCGTGCAGCGCGCCCTTCTTCTTGGTGGCGCCGGCGATCCATTTCTTCTCGGGCATTGGGGGTCTCCTTTCGCAAAGGATAACCCCCACCTGTCATCCGGGTTTCGGCGCAGCCGAAGAGCGGGACACCTAGGGAGCGGCGCGGACGGTTCCCGCGATGAAGCCGCCGCCGAGGACGCGGGTCGGGGCTTCGGGCGCGTAGAGCACGCAGGCCTGGCCGGGGGCGACGCCTTCTTCGGGCGCGTCGAAGAGGACGCCCGGGGCGCCGTTGACCCGGGCCAGGCGGCCGGGCGCGGGCTCGCGGGTGGAGCGGACGCGGGCCAGGACCGGGCGGCCGGCGTCGCAGGCGGCGGCGATGGACGCGGCGTCGCCGAGCCAGTTGGTTTCCTTGAGGCTCAGGGCGGCGGTCAGCAGGGCCTCGCGCGGGCCGACAATCACCCGACGGGCGTCCGCGTCGATGCGGACCACGAACAGCGGGTCGCCCACGGCGACGTTCAGCCCCCGGCGCTGGCCGATGGTGTAGCGGGTGACGCCCTCGTGGCGACCGAGGATGCGGCCGTCGAGGTGCACGATGTCGCCAGGCTCGGCGCCGTGCGGCCTGAGGCGGTCGATGACCGTCGTGTAGCGGCCTTCGGGGACGAAGCAGATGTCCTGGCTGTCGGGCTTGTCGGCCACCGACAGTCCGAGTTCGGCGGCGGCGGCGCGGACGGCGGGCTTGGGCAGGCCGCCCAGCGGGAAGCGCAGGTAGTCCAGCTGCTCGGGCGTCGTCGCGAACAGGAAGTAGGACTGATCGCGGGCAGCGTCGGCCGCGCGGTGCAGCTCCGGCCCGGCCGGGCCTTCGGCGCGGCGGACGTAGTGGCCAGTGGCCATGGCCGTGGCGCCGAGATCGCGGGCGACGTCCAGAAGGTCGCGGAACTTCACCGTCTGATTGCAGCGGATACAGGGGATCGGCG
>JAQGIX010000010.1 GCA_028290925.1 Phenylobacterium sp.
CGATCGCGCTGCGGGGCAGCTCATCGGGAAGCTCCTGGCGAGGCGGTTCGGACATCGGCCGCGTCCGGCGTCGGTGACCCTGAAACCGACGGGCGCGGGTTTGGTTCAAGCCGCCCTAGGGCTGCCGGGTCCAGACGCCGTCCACCGCGGCCGGCAGGTCGCCCGCCACGCCGCGGCGCACCAGCGATATGCCGTCCAGCTCCAGCTTCGAGCCGCGCAGCAGGCGGCCCTTCAGGTGGCCGACGACCACATAGATCGCCCGATCGGTCTTCATGTCGCCGGCTTCGACGTAGGTGGTGACGATCCCCACGGGCACGCGGCGCTCGTCGCCGGCGGATTTGGCGCGGTCGCGTTCGGTCGCCTTCAGCCCGTCCTCGAACCAGCCGGCCTCGATGCGCGGATTGCCGGTGGTCTCGACGGGCTCGCGGCGGATAGCGGCGGGGAACACCAGGGTCTGCGTCTGCACCACCTGGTCGGGGTGCACGGAGGTGAGCCGGATCCGCTCGCCGGATCCCTCCACCGCGCCGGTCAGCAGGAAGGTGGACCGGGCCGCCTCGCGGCGGGCCTCGGCGTTGCGGGTCTGCTCGGCGGCGGCCCGCTCGCGGTCCTGTTGCGTCCGCTCGCGGTGAGTATCCCACCAGCCCAGGGCGGCGATGACCAGGGCGAGCACGCCCACGGTCTCCGCCAGGCTCAGCCAGCGGATCGGCAGGCGGCGGCGGCGCGGCTCGGCCATGGCCTCAGCGTCCGCCGGTCGAGCCGAACCCGCCGGCCCCGCGGGTGGTCTCGCCCAGGTCGGCGACCTCCGCCCAGCGGGCTTGCACCACGGGGGCGATCACCAGCTGGGCGATGCGGTCGCCCCGGCGGACCGTGAAGTCCTCCTCGCCCAGGTTGACCAGGATCACCTTCACCTCGCCGCGGTAGTCGGCGTCGATGGTGCCCGGCGTGTTGAGGCAGGTGACGCCGTGCTTGGCGGCGAGGCCGGAGCGGGGCCGCACCTGGGCCTCGAAGCCCTCGGGCAGGGCGAAGGCGAGGCCGGTTGGCACCGGATGGCGCGACCCTGGGCGTAGGACCAGCGGTTCGTGCTCGGGCACCGCGGCCCGCAGGTCCATGCCCGCCGCCTGGGCGGTCTCGTAAGCCGGCAGCGGCAGGTCCGGGTTGTGCTCGAGGCGGCGGATCGGAACGGTCGGGATCACGTGAACTCCTGCGCGATGCGGGCCGCGAGCCGGCGGGCCACCTCGGCCTTCGGCAGGCGCTCCCAGCGCTCGATCCCCGCCACCGTGACGATGGACACCGCATTGGCGTCGCCGCCCATGGTCCCTTCGACGCTCACGTCGTTGGCGACGATCCAGTCGCAACCCTTCCTGCCGAGCTTGGCCTTGGCGTTGGCTTCCACGTCGTGGGTCTCGGCCGCGAAGCCGATGACAAGCCGCGGGCGGCGCTGGTTGGTCGAGAGGGTGGCGAGGATGTCGGGGGTCTCCTCGAGCGCGATCGAAGGCGGCCCGCCGGAGCCCTTCTTGATCTTGACGTCCCCGACGGTCGTCGGCCGCCAGTCGGCGACGGCGGCGACGCAGACCGCGATCTCGGCCGGCAGCGCCGCCTCGCAGGCGATCAGCATCTCCTGCGCGGTCTCGACGTCGACGCGCTTCACCCGGGCCGGCGTGGGCAGGGCGGTGGGGCCGCTGACCAGCACCACGTCGGCGCCCAGCGCCGCCAGCGCGGCCGCGATCGCATAGCCCTGCTTGCCGGAGGAGCGGTTGGTGATCACCCGCACCGGGTCGATCGGCTCGGCGGTCGGGCCCGCGGTGACGATGGCCCTTTTGCCCGCAAGGGGACGAGCGGTCTCCAGAAGCGCCAGGATCGCCTGGAAGATCGCCGCGGGCTCGGCCATGCGGCCCGGGCCGTATTCCCCGCAGGCCATGGCGCCCTCGTCGGGGCCGATGAAGGCGACGCCGTCGGCCTCGAGCCGGGCGAGGTTCCGCCGGGTCGCCGCGTGCTGCCACATGCGCACGTTCATGGCCGGGGCCATCAGCACCGGCTTGTCGGTGGCGAGCAAGGTCGTCGAGGCAAGGTCGGAGGCCAGGCCGTTCGCGGCCTTGGCCATCAGGTCGGCGGTGGCCGGGGCGACCACCACCAGGTCCGCCGAGCGGGAGAGCTCGATGTGGCCCATCTCCGCCTCGTCGGTCAGTGAGAAGAGGTCGGCATAGACCTTGTCCTCTGCCAGCGCCGCGAGCGAAAGCGGCGTCACGAACTGCGCGCCGGCCGCCGTGAGGATCGGACGCACGGCGACGCCGGCCTTCCGGAGCAGGCGGACCAGCTCCAGGGCCTTATAGGCCGCGATCCCGCCCCCGACGATCAGGAGGACCCGCTTCTCGTTCAAGGCCGGCAAGCCCCCTGCGACTGACGCGCCCGCTTTACGCCAGAAAGGGGGGCGGGGACAAACCCGCAGCGGCGCCGTTCGTGCTCCGTTCGGCCGACTGCAACTTTTCCGGGAGGGGGACTCGACAAGCGCGAATTTCTCTGTTCTTAGTTTGTTCCAGCTTCACCTTATCAGGGAGAGAACGTGATGGCTGGATACAAGACCGCGCTTTCGCTGGCGCTGGGAATTTCGGCGGCGGCCCTGTTGGCCGGCTGCGACAACGGCCCCTCGGCGGTGCGCGCCAAGGCGTCGGCGGATCAGGCTTCGGCGCCGGCCGCGGGCGGCTCCGACTATCGGTCCAGTTATGCGAGCCGCGACCGCTCGGACTCCGGTCCCGCGGTCGACCATCGCAAGGACGAGGTGAAGCTCGTCGAGGGCAAGCCCGTATGGGCCCCCTCGCGCCGCTTCTCGGCGGACGAGAACGCCCAGCGCGCCTTCGAGCGCAACGGCGAGGTCTTCGGCGCCCGCTCGATCGACCAGTTCATCAAGAAGGCCCACGCCTTCGTGGACCATCCCCCGGCCGGCACGCTGACGCTGACCCGGCCCAACGGCGACACCCTGTTCTACGATCCCAAGGGCAATGTCTTCGCCGTGGCCGACAAGGCGGGCGCGCCGCGCACAATGTTCAAGCCGGACGACGGCATGGCCTATTGGGAAAAGCAGAAGGACCGCGAGTCCAAGCGCCAGGCCACCCGCGGCTCCCGGCGCAGCCAGGACGACCAGGCCTGAACCTCCTCCCCCCGCGAGGCGGGGAGAGCTGCGCTGGCGCCTAGCGCAGCAACATCCC
This sequence comes from Phenylobacterium sp., assembly GCA_028290925.1. Classification (GTDB taxonomy): domain Bacteria; phylum Pseudomonadota; class Alphaproteobacteria; order Caulobacterales; family Caulobacteraceae; genus Phenylobacterium. Next base: position 3,204 of record JAQGIX010000010.1, read on the forward strand.
GGCGAGGAAGGCCGCGCCGCAGGCCAGCGCCCCCAGCGCGAACCACAGCCAGGCGGAGCGGTCCCGGGCCGGCTGGACGATGGTCGTGGAGCCCGCGGCCGGCGGGTTTTCCGCCAGCCGCGCCAGGTTGCGGAGCGCGACGCTCGCCTCCTCGGCGAAGCGGCGCACCCGCGTCGCCGGCGACAGCTCGCGGGCGATCCAGCGGCGCACCACGGGATCGGCGGCCGCCCAGATGTCGTGCTCCGCGTCGATCCGCCGGGCGACGCCCTCGACGGTCATCATGGTCTTCTGCAGCAGGACCAGTTCGGGCCGCAGCCGCATGTCGAACAGGGCGGTGATCTCGAACAGCTGGGTGATCACCCGGCTCATGGCCACCTGGCTCGCCGCGCGGCCGAACAGCGGCTCGCCGACGGCCCTGAGCGCCTGGGCGAAGGCCGAGACGCTGTGCGTCGCCGGCACATAGCCCGCCTCGAAGTGGACGCGGGCCACCTGCTCGTAGTCCCGCTGCAGGAAGCCCCACAGGATCTGCGCCAGATAGCGC
>JAQGIX010000399.1 GCA_028290925.1 Phenylobacterium sp.
CTGCCGTTCCTGCGGCTGGGCGGCCTGACGCTCGGCAATGTGCCGACCGTCTATGCCGACACCCACATCTTCGACCTCTGGGGCCTCAAGAAGCAGCCGGCCATCGTGCTCGGCATGGACCTGCTCACCCAGTTCGATTCGGTGGCGTTGGACTACGGCCGTTCGGAGGTCCGCTTCGACATCGCCTGACGCCGGGCTGCTGTCCGTCGGCCGGCGCCCGCAGCGCCCGGCTCTCCGCGCCGATCCGCACCCACAGGATCGAGGCGTTCAGCAAGCTGAACAGCGCGGCATAGGCCAGCATGTGGAAGACCATGGGCAGCACGGCGATCTCGGCGGCGACCACGGCGTAGTTCGGATGCGGCAAGAACCGGTAGGGCCCGCGCCGCACCAGGGGCTCGCCGGGCAGGACGATGATCCGCGTCGTCCAACGATCCCCCAGGCTGGCGATGGTCCAGATGCGCACGGCCTGCAGCGCCACGTAGGCCGCGAGCCAACCGAGGTCCGCCGGCCTGTTCCAGGCCCACCACCAGAGCCCCGCCAGCCAGGCGGCGTGCAAGCCCACCAGCACCGGATAGTGCTCGGCCCCGCTCTCCACCGCGCCGCGGGCCAGGAGCCGGCGGGTGTTGCGGCGCGCGAGCCCCAGCTCGGTCAGCCGTTGCAGCGTCACCAGGGCGAGGATCAGGATCGAGAGCGTCATGCGGCGAGCAGGGTCACGGTGCTCGCGGTGAAGCCGGGGCCGAGCGCGGTGAGCACCGAGCGCGGCGGCAGGCCGCGCCGCCGGATGAGGTCGAGGATGAACAGCACCGTGGGGGCCGACATGTTGCCATGCTCGCGGAGCACCTCGCGTTCGACGTCCAGCGCGCCCTGGCCGAGATCGAGCACCGTCTCCAGCGCCTCGACCACCTTGGCGCCGCCGGGATGGCAGATGAACCGGTCCACGTCCTCGACCACCAGCCCCTGGGCGGCCAGCATGCCGTCCATGGCCGGCCGGAGCTTCTTCTGCACGAAGGCCGGCACCGTCGGGCTCAGCATCACCCCCAGGCCGTTCGGGTCGACCCGCCAGCCCATGATGTCCAGGCTGTCGGACCAGGTGTGCTCGGCATAGCTGGCGATCCGCGCGAATCCGTCGTCGGCGCGCAGCACGCAGGCCGCCGCCCCGTCGCCGAACAGGGCCGTGGCCACGATGTCGGCGGCGGTCACCTCGTCGTGACGCAGGGCCAGGGTGCAGAGCTCCACCGTCACGAACAGCACCGTCGCGCCCGGCTGGGCCGCGGCGAGCCGCGCGGCGAGCGCCAGCCCGGTCGCCCCGCCCGCGCAACCGATGCCGAACACCGGCACGCGCGCCGCGTCCGGCCGAAAGCCCAGGCGCGGCATGGCGCGGGCCTCGAGGCTCGGGGTCGCGATGCCCGTGGTCGAGGCGGTGACGATGATGTCGACGTCCGCGCCGGTGATCCCCGCCGCCGCCAGCGCCTTGCCGGCGGCCTCGACGAAGAGATCCAACGCCCCCTCGAGATAGGCTTCGCTGCGCTCGGGCCAGCCGCGGGGCTCCAGGTACCAGGAGATCGGCCGCACGGCCTGGCGCGTGCGGATGCCGGAATTGGCGAACACCGGCGCCAGGCGTTCGACCAACGGAAAGCGGTCGCCGAAATGCGCCAGCACCGCCGCCAGGACCTCGTCCTGCGGCAGCTCGAAGGGCGGCGAAGCGGTTTCCAGGGAGACGATCCCGATAGACGGCGTCATGGACGGCTCCGGCCGCGCGGGCGCCGCGCAGGGCTGGAACCCGCCGCCACGGCCAAGGTTCCGAGCGGAGCTAGAGGTGGCGCCAACCGCCGGCGCCCGGATCGAGTTGCATGCCGTCGCATCGGACCTCCAGGCCTTCGCCGGCCAACACCTCGCCGATCGCGGTGCAGCCGGCCAACGTCTCGCCCGCCCGGCCCGTACAGATGATTTCGTAATCGTCGCCGCCCGTCGCAAGCGTCAGCAGGGCCTGATCGCGATCCGGCTGGCCGTCCAGCCAGCGTCGCGCGGCTGGCGAGAGCGGCAGCCGGTCCAGATCGATCGCCACGCGCACCCCGCTGGCCGCGGCGATGTGGCCGGCGTCCGCCACCAGGCCGTCGGAGACGTCCGCCGCGGCGGTGGCCGCGGTCCTCAGCATCTCCCGCAGATCCAGGCGCGGCGTCGGGCGGCGATAGCGCGCCGCGAGATAGCCGTCGGCGTCCTCCACCTCGCCCCGCACCGCGGCCAGGCCGAGCGCGCCATCGCCGATGACGCCGCTGACCCACAGGATATTCCCGGGCTTCGCGCCGGCCCGGCGGACCATCCGTCCCGCCGGGACCCAGCCCAGGGCGGTCAGGCTGGCCCAGAACGGGCCGGGCGTGACAACGGTGTCGCCGCCCAGCAGATCGACGCCGAAGGCCCGCAGGTCCTCACCCAGGCCGCTGGCGAAGGCCTCTCGTTCGGCCGGTCCAAACCCGGTCGGCCAGGCGACCGCGAGGAAGCAGGCGAACGGCTCGGCCCCCTTCGCCGCCAGGTCCGACAGGTTCACGCGCAGCAGCTTCTGGGCGATCCGGTCCGGCGCTTCGCCTTGCGGGACGTGCACGCCCTCGACGACGGCGTCCTTGGTGACCACCAGGTCGAATCCGGGTCGCTGCGGCACGACCGCGGCGTCGTCCAACAGGTCGAAGGCGCCCGGCGCCCCGCCGGTCAGCGGCCGGAAAAGCCGTTCGATCTCGGCGAATTCGCCCGTTCCTGGCTTATTGGGGCCGGACATCCTGGGCCACCGCGTCCAGGGCGCCGTTCACGAACCCCGGCTCCGGGCCTTCGAAGAAGGATTTGGCGAGCTCGACATACTCGTCGATCGCCACTTCGGTGGGCACGTCGGGCCGGTGCGCCAGCTCGTAGGCGCCGGCCCGAAGCATGGCCCGAACCGTGGCGTCGATCCGCTCCAGCCGCCAGCCGCTGGCCAGATGCCGGGCGATGGCGTTGTCGATCTCGCCCTGGGTCTCGACCACCCCGCGCACCAGGGCGGCGAAGAACGCTTCGTCGGCGGCGGCCAGCGTCTCGCCGTCCCCGGATTCCGAAGGCACGTCGCGGTCGAAGCGGTGCTCGGTGAACTCGCGGATGACGGTTTCGGCGCCGACGCCGGAGACCTCCATCTGGTAGAGCGCCTGGACCGCGGCCAGCCGCGCCACCGAGCGCGCCTGCTTGGATTTCGCTTGCTTGGATTTTGGGGCGCTCATCGCTTCTGACCGAGCAGGCGCTGCTTCAGGACCACCATGTCCAGGGCAGCCCGGGCCGCGGCGCCGCCCTTGTCGCCTTCCCCGGAGCGGGCCCGCGCCCAGGCCTGGCCCTCGTCCTCAACGGTGAGCACGCCGTTGCCGATCGCCAGGCGCCGGCCGATGGCCAGCTCCATGATGCCGCGCGCGCTCTCGCTGGAGACGATCTCGAAGTGGTAGGTCTCGCCGCGGATCACCGTCCCCAGGGCGACGTAGCCGTCGTAGGACGCGGCGCCGGCCGGCCGGTGGCCGCCCTCCTCGGCGAAGGCGATCGCCGCCGGGATCTCCAGGGCGCCCGGCACGCTCACCACGTCGTACTCCGCCCCGAAGGCGTCCAGCACCGACTTGGCGCCCTCCAGGAGGGCGTCGGCCAGGTGATCGTAGAAGCGCGCCTCAACGATCAGGATGCGGATCTTTTCGTCGGTCATCTGGGCTCCGGGCCGGCTACGACCGACGCTTTAGGCCGTTTCGCGCCAGCGGGCGAGATAGCGCGCCAGCATGTCGATCTCCAGGTTCACCCTGGCGCCCGGCGAAAGCCCGCCCAGGGTGGTCATTTCCCAGGTGTGCCCGATCAGATTCACGCCGAACACGTCGTCGTCCACCTCGTTCACGGTCAGCGACACGCCCTCGAGGGTGATGGAGCCCTTGGGGGCGATGAAACGGTGCAGCGGCCGGGGCGCGCGGATGCGCACCCGATGCGAACCGCCCTCCTCTTCCACCGAGAGCACCTCGCCGATCCCGTCCACATGGCCGGAGACGATATGGCCGCCCAGTTCATCGCCGACCCGGGCCGCGCGTTCGAGGTTCACACGCCGGCCCGCCGTCCAGTCGCCGAGCGTGCTGACCTCCAGGGTCTCGCCGGAGACCTCCACGGCGAACCAGCCCTCGCCCGTCTCCACCACGGTCAGGCAGCAGCCGGAGTGGTTGATGGAGGCGCCGATGGCCACGGTCGAAAGGTCGAAGGCCGTCTCGATCTCGAACCGGCGGTCGCGGTGGGTGTCGCGCACGGCCCGCACCCGGCCCACGTCGGTGACGATCCCGGTGAACATCAGGCTTTCTCGTAGCGCTCCCAGAGGTCGGCGCCGAGTTCGCGCACCGCCACCCGCCGGAAATGGGGCGCCTGCGCCAGCGCTGCAACGGCCAGCGCGCCGACCGCCGGCCGGCCCTCGCCGCCGATCACCGTGGGGGCGCGGAACCACTCCAGGGCGTCCACCAGGCCGCAGCGCAGGAAGCTCGCCGCCACCTGCCCGCCGCCCTCCACGAAAATCCGCGAAAGCCCTTCGTCTTCAAGCGCCTGCACCACGGTCTTCAGCTCCGGTCGATCCTCGCCCACCGCCCGCACCTGCAGCACACGGACGCCGGCCTCGACCAGCGCCGGGTCGGGCGGGGTCGTGGTCACCAGATAGGTCGGGATTTCCCGGGCCGTGCGCACCAGCTTGCACCCGGGGCTCAACCGCTGGCGGCTGTCCAGCACCACGCGGGCCGGCTGGGCCCCGGTGTAGCCCGGCAGGCGGACGCTGAGCTCGGGATCGTCGGCCAGCGCCGTCTCGACGCCCACCAGCACCGCGTCGTGCTCGGACCTCAGGCGATGCACCTGCTCGCGCGCCGCCTCGCCGGTGATCCAGCGGCTCTCGCCGGCGGCGGTGGCGATCCGGCCGTCCAGGGAGGTGGCGAGCTTCAGGGTGACGTAGGCCACGGCTAGCGCTCGTCGAGAGCGGCCTCGCTCAGGCCCTCTTCGCCCAGGAAGCGGGCGAAGTCCTGGGTCTCGCGGAAGTCGCGGTAGACCGAGGCGTAGCGGACATAGGCCACGTCATCGAGCTGCTTGAGGTGCTTCATGACCAGCTCGCCGACCGCCGAGGACGGCAGCTCGGTCTCGCCCATGCTCTCCAGCTGGCGGACAATCGCGGAGATCATCCGCTCCACCTGCTCGGGGTCGATCGGCCGCTTGCGCATGGCGATGGCCACCGAGCGGGCGAGCTTGTCGCGGTCGAAGGGCGTGCGCCGCCCCGATCGCTTGAGGATGGTCAGCTCGCGCAGCTGCACGCGCTCGAAGGTGGTGAACCGGCCCTCGCATTCCGGGCACAGCCGGCGACGCCGGATCGCCGCGCCGTCTTCCGACGGTCGGCTGTCCTTCACCTGGCTTTCGGCGTGGCCGCAGAACGGGCAGCGCATGATGTAGCCCCCTTCGCGGCGACTAAACGCTATTAGGTGTAGATGGGGAAGCGCTTCGTCAGCGCCAGCACCTCGGCGCGGACCTTTTGCTCGACGGCGGTGTTGTCGCCGCCGTCCTTCAGTCCGTCCAGCACCTCGCCGATCCACTTGCCGACCTGGCGGAACTCCGCCGGGCCGAAACCGCGGGTGGTGCCGGCCGGCGATCCGACCCGCAGGCCGGAGGTCTGCATCGGCGGCAGCGGGTCGAAGGGGATGCCGTTCTTGTTGGTGGTGATCCCGGCCCGCTCCAGGGCGATCTCCGCCTCCGCCCCGGTCACGCCCTTGGGCGTCAGGTCGACCAGCATCAGGTGGCTGTCGGTGCCGTTGGAGACGATCTTGAAGCCGGCGCTCTGCAGGCTGTCGGCCAGGGCCCGGGCGTTGTCGACCACCTGGCGGGCATAGAGCTTGAACTCGGGGCGCAGCGCCTCGCCGAACGCCACCGCCTTGGCGGCGATCACATGCATCAGCGGCCCGCCCTGGAGGCCGGGGAACACCGCGCTGTCGATCTTCTTGGCGAGCTTCTTGTCGTTGGTCAGGATCATGCCGCCGCGCGGACCGCGCAGGGTCTTGTGCGTGGTGGTGGTGACGATCTGGGCGTGCGGGAACGGGTTCGGATAGACCCCGGCCGCCACCAACCCCGCATAGTGGGCGATGTCGGCCATGACGATGGCGCCCACCTTGTCGGCGATCTCGCGGAAGCGGGCGAAGTCGATGTGCCGCGAATAGGCGCTGCCGCCGGCGATGATCACCTTGGGCTTCTCGGCCAGGGCCACTTCCTCGGCCTGGTCGTAGTCGATCAGGTTGTCCTGGGCGCGGACCCCGTAGTGCACGGGACGGAACCACTTGCCGGACTGGTTGACGCTCTTGCCGTGGGTCAGGTGGCCGCCCGCCGCCAGGTCCATGCCCATGAAGGTGTCGCCCGGCGCCATGGTGGCCATGAACACCGCCTGGTTGGCCTGGCTGCCGGAGTGCGGCTGCACATTGGCGAACTCGCAGCCGAACAGCCGCTTGGCCCGCTCGATGGCCAGGGACTCGGCCTCGTCGACCACATCGCAGCCGCCGTAGTAGCGCTAGCCGACATAGACCTCGGCGTACTTGTTGGTGAGCATCGAGCCTTGCGCCTCCAGGACGGCGCGCGAGACGATGTTCTCCGACGCGATCAGCTCGATCTGGTCCTGCTGGCGTCGCAGCTCCTTCTTGAGCACCTTGGCGATGTCCGGATCGGCGGCGTCGACGCCTTGGCCGAAGAAATCCTCGGTGCTGGGCTGGGCTTGGGCGTGCAGGGTCAAGGACGGCGCCTTTCGGTTGGCCTGAGTCTTAGGGGCGGCGGAGACCGCTCTTTACCCTCATCCGGCCCGGCTTCCAACGCCTGCGGGAACGAAGCCGCCCACTGTAGCGTTACCGGCTAGCCTAAGGCGCCGGTGGAAGCCCGCGCCCCGGCACAGTGTGCGGAAAGATCATGGGGGACCAGATGAGCCAAGGACCCGACCCCGAAGGCCATTCGGGCGAGGAGTTGTTGCGTCTCGGAGCTGGGATCGTGGCGGCCTATGTGAGCCGCAACGCCGTCGCGGCGGAAGCCGTCCCGGACATCATCCGCACCGTGCACCAGACGCTGGAGGGCATCACCCGCGGCAAGCCGCCGGTCGTGGAGGAGCGGCCGAAGCCGGCCGTCTCGATCGGCAAGTCCGTCCAGCACGACTACATCGTCTGCCTCGAGGACGGCAAGAAGCTGAAGATGCTCAAGCGCTACCTGCGCTCGCGCTACGACATGAGCCCCGACGAATACCGCCGACGCTGGGGCCTGGCGTCGGACTATCCGATGGTGGCGCCGGCCTACGCCGCGCGCCGCTCGGCCTTCGCCAAGCAGATCGGCCTGGGCCGCGGCGTGCGGAGACGGAAGTAGGAGCATGGCCGAATTGACGCCCAAGACCGCGATCCGGCCGTTCAACCCCAGCGGCTACGAGATCCTCGACGCCAACCTCGCGGCGAACGGCGAGGTGGTGATCTGGTCGGTCAGCCCGCTCAAGCCGCGGATCGGCGACCTGCTGCTGATCGAGAGCGGCGGCCGGCTCTACGACGTGGCCGTCGAAGCCCTCGCCGCCGTCGACGGCGGCTGGAGCGCCAAGGCCCGCCAAACTCGGCCGTAGCCGATCCCGACCGTCTCGACTACGCTTCCCGCGCGACAGCGGGGGAAATAGCCATGCGCCATGTGGGCCATCTTGCCATGCTTGCCCTGTGCAGCGCCTTGGCCCTTCCGGCGGCCGCCGCGGAGCCTGACTCCAGGACCAGCCTGCTTACTCGAGCGCGGGCCAGCTACTACAGCCTGGCGCGGGAGGGCTTCGCCGGCGCCAGGTGCCGGGTCATCCCAGACTGGGCGCCGCTCTTGGGGCCGCTGGCCAGCCAGCCACAGGGTCAGCGAGCCATCGCGATCCTCGAGACCCTGCAGGTCTCCGTGGCGATCAACGCCATGGGCCAGGCGACGGTCACCACCAAGGACCCAGAACCGACCCGCGATCCCGCGGTCGCGGCCGGCATCAAGCAGGTCTTCTCCGGCGTGAACCAGGCGCTCCCTGGGTTCTTCGACAGTTGGTCGGCGTTCATGATCAATCCCCCGGTGCCGGGCCCGCAAACCCCCATGCAGATCACGCCCTTGGCCGGTGGGCGGCGACTTGCCTACAAGGACGGCGCGGCCAATGTGCTCATGGATATCGACCCGGCGGGCCAGGTCACGCGGTTGAATGTCACGGCGGCCGAATTCGTCTCCAGCATGCTGCCGACCTTCGAGCACGCGCCGCGCGGCCTGACGCTTAGCCGCTATGTGGCCGACTACGAGGCGACGGGCGGGGACGCGGCCAGCAAGGTCCACCTGGCGGTGGACGTCGCCTATCAGACCGTCAACGGCCTGCGGATCCCGGGCGTGCTGAAGTTGACCGGCGTCTACGGCGGCCAAGCCTTCAATATGAAGCTGACCTTCGCCGATTGCCAGGCCGACCGGAAATAGACCCTTAGGCCGCGACGCCGCCGACGCGGGCGATGTTGCAGCGGGTCCAGAGCGCTTCGAGGGCGCTGGTCAGCGCATCCATCATCGCATCGGTATGGGCCGGCGACGGCGTGAAGCGCAGCCGTTCCGTGCCGCGCGGCACCGTCGGATAGTTGATCGGCTGCACATAGATCCCGTGATCCTCCAGCAGGATGTCGGAGATCAGCTTGCAGTGCACCGCGTCGCCCACCAGCACCGGCACGATGTGGCTGACCGACGGCATGACCGGCAGCCCGGCCCTGGCGAACTTGGCCTTGAGCGTCGCGGCCCGCTCCTGGTGCGCCACGCGGACCTCGTTGTGGTCCTTCAGGTAGCGGATCGAGGCCGCCGCCCCGGCGGCCAGCGCCGGCGGGATCGAGGTCGTGAAGATGAAGCCGTCGGCATAGCTGCGGATGGCGTCGACGATCACCGCGTCGGCCGCGATATAGCCGCCCATCACCCCGAACGCCTTGCCGAGCGTGCCTTCGACGATGTCGATCTCGGCCATCACCCCGTCGCGCTCGGCGACGCCGGCGCCGCGCGGGCCGTACATGCCGACCGCATGGACCTCGTCGAGATAGGTCATGGCGCCGAACTGCTTGGCCAGGGCCACGGTGCCGGCCATGTCGGCGATGTCGCCGTCCATGGAATAGACGCTCTCGAAGGCCACGAGCTTGGGCGCATCGGCCGGCGCCGCGGCCAGCAGCTCTTCCAGGTGCGCCAGGTCGTTGTGACGGAACACGTGGCGTTCGCAGCGCGCGCCGCGGATGCCGGAGATCATCGAATTGTGGTTGAGCGCGTCGGAGAAGATGATCAGCCCGGGCAGGATCTTCGACAGCGTCGAGAGCGTCGCCTCGTTGGACACATAGCCCGAGGTGAACAGCAGCGCGGCTTCCTTGCGGTGCAGCTCGGCGAGCTCACGCTCCAGCTCCACGTGATAGTGGGTGGTGCCCGAGATGTTGCGGGTGCCGCCGGAGCCGGCGCCGGCCTCCTCGATCGCCTTGTGCATGGCGTCGAGCACCAGCGGGTTCTGGCCCTGGCCGAGATAGTCGTTGGAACACCAGACGATGACGTCGGCCTGCGTGCCGTCCGCGCGGGTCCAGGTGGCGCGCGGGAACTCGCCGCGGTGGCGCTTCAGGTCCGCGAAAACCCGGTAACGGCCCTCGGAACGGACCTTGGCGAGCGCCTCGTGGAACGCGGAACGATAATCCATCGACCTAATTGCCGACCCAGGCGTTCGACGATCTCACGCCCGGCCGGCCCCTTGGATAGGCCGGGCTTTTCGCACCGGCCGCTGAGATTGTCCACCTGCCGAACGGCCATATTGCCGAGCAATTACGTCAATCGCCAAGCGTCATGCGCCAACGTCACGGCGTTTGTTACCTGCGGCCATGACAAAGTTACGAAAGGTCACCCCGGAACAGGTTCAGGATGGCCGAGAAGTCCTTGCCGCCGTAGCCGAGGCGGTCGAACAGCGCATATAGGCCTTCCGCCTGGGCGCCCAAGGGCGCAGCGGCGCCGCTCTTCGCCGCCGCCTCCTGCGCGAGCTTCAGGTCCTTCAGCATCATGGCGGTGGCGAACCCGCCCTCGTAGTTCCGGTTGGACGGCGCGGCCGGCACCGGGCCCGGCCAGGGGCAGTAGCTCGTCAGGCTCCAGCACTGGCCCGAGGACTGCGACGAGATCTCGTAGAACTTCACCGGATCGAGGCCGAGCTTCTCGGCCAGCGCCAGGGCCTCGCAGACCCCGATCATCGAGATGCCGAGCACCATGTTGTTGCAGATCTTGGCCGCCTGCCCGGCCCCGTGGTCACCGGCTCGCAGGGTGACCCGCGACATGGGCTTCAGCGCCTCTTCCACCGCCGGGAAATCCGCCGCGTCACAGCCCACCATGAAGGCCAGGGTCCCGGCCTCGGCCGCCGCCGTGCCGCCGGACACGGGGGCGTCGGCGAAGCGGAAGCCGGCCGCCTTGGCCTGGGCGGCCACCGCGCGGGCGCTCTCCACGTCGATGGTCGAGCAGTCGATCAGCAGGGCGGATTTCGGCGCGTTCGGCAGCACCTCGTCGGCGTAGATCTGGCGCACATGCGGCCCGGCCGGCAGCATGGTGATGACCACCTCGGCGTCCTTGACCGCCTCGGCCACCGAGCCGGCGACCGAGCAGCCGGCGCCGGCGGCCTTCTCGAGGGCCGCCTTGGAGAGGTCGAACGCCATGACCGGCCGCTGCGCCTTGGCCTGGTTGGCGGCCATGCCGCCGCCCATGTTGCCCAGACCGATGAACGCGACGCGAGTCATGGCGAACTCCTTCTGATCTTACAGCCGCTTACTTGGGTTTACGGAACTTGTAGATGAACTGGTCCGTCTGGCCCTGTGAGAAGCCGTCACGGATGCCCTTGGTGTGGTCGTCGGCGGGGTTCTTCAGCACCGTGCTCTCGCCCTCGAACTTGAAGCCCGCGGCGGTCACCTCCTGCTTCACCACCGCAGGGTCGATGCGGTGCAGGGTCGAGGTGACCTTCGGGTCGCCCGGCGCGGCCACGTGGTCAAGCACGATGAACTCGCCGCCCGGCTTCAGGGCGTCGTAGACCGCCTTGTCGAAGGCCGCCATGTCGAGGTTCGGGACGTTGTGCAGGTCGTGGTAGTTCTGCGACGTCCAGACCAGGTCGGCCTTGGCCGGGATGGCCAGCGCCGCGAACGGCACGTGGATCGACTTCACGTTGGCATAGTTCGGGTCGGCCGCAATGAGGTCCTGGGCCGGGGTCGGCGGCGGCTTGGCGGGGTCCGTCACCGGACGCGGCGGTCCGCTGACGGCATAGACCACACCCTTCGGCCCGACCGCCTTGGAGAAGATGCGGGTGAAATAGCCGCCGCCGGGAATGAGATCGACCACGACCATCCCCGGCTTGACGCCGGCGAACTCGAGCATCTCGGCCGGCTTGCGGTTCACGTCGCGCTTGGTGTCGGCGTCCGGCCGGCCCTTGTCGGCGACCGCGGCGGTCACATAGGCCGGCGCGGCGGCCACGGCCGCGCCCGCGGTCAGGATCGCCGCCGCGGCGGCGGCCAGCATCAGCTTGGATGTCATCGGTAGTCCTCCCATTGGCGGGCCGCCCCGAGGACGCCGCCTTACGCTCAAGGTAGGGGCGTCCACGCCTGATCGGAAGCCAGGGGCGCGAAAATCGCCTCGACCGCCGCCGTGCTCACCGTCTCCAGGCTCGGCGGGTCCCACTTCGGCGCGTTGTCCTTGTCGAGGATCACCGCCCGCACGCCTTCCAGGAAGTCGTGGCTGACCGCCAGCCGGTGGGCGATCCGGTACTCCATGGCCATCACCTCGGCGAAGGCGTGGGCCCGGGCGCCCTCCTGCAGCTGGCGGAGCGCGATCTTCGAGGAGAGCGGCGACTTGGTTGCGATGATCCGCGCCTGCTCGCGGGCCCAGTCGCCGCCGGCGGCGCCCAGCGCAGCCACGATCGCCTCGACGCTGTCGCCGGCGAAGCCGCGGGCGATCTCGTCCTGGTGCTGAGCGATCTCGGGCCGACCGGCCTCGGCTTCGAACTCGGTGAGCAGGGTCTCCACCGCGGCGGGGTCCTTGAGGATCCAGTCCTTCAGCTCGGGCAGGTCGGCGCTCACCACATAGTCGGTGATCACGCCCACCAGCTCGCAGTCGGCGGCCTTCAGCCGCGCGCCGGTGAGCGCCAGCCAACGGCCGATGTGGTCGGGCATGCGCGACAGATACCAGCTGCCGCCGACGTCCGGGAACAGGCCGATGCCGGTCTCCGGCATGGCGAAGCTGGTGCGCTCGGTGCCCACCCGGAACCGGCAGGGGCGCGAGATCCCGACCCCGCCGCCCATCACCACCCCGTCCATGATCGCGACGGTGGGCTTGGGATAGTGGAACAGCAGGTGATCCAGCCGGTACTCAGTGAAGAAGAAAGCGCGGCCGAGCACGCCGTCGCCCGCGCCGCTGTCGGCCAGGGTGCGGATATCGCCGCCGGCGCAGAAGCCGCGCCCGCCGGCATGGTCGAGCAACACCAGCTCGACGGCCGGATCCTCGCGCCACGCGGTGAGCGCGGCGATCATCTCGCGGCACATGCGGGTGGTGAGCGCATGCAGCGCCTGCGGCCGGTTCAGCGTCAACCGGCCGACCTTGCCCTCGACGCGGACGATGACCTCGGGTTCCCCGGTCACCGGAACAGCTCGCTCATTTGAACATCTCTCTGGCGATGATCACCCGCATGATCTCATTGGTGCCCTCGAGAATCTGGTGGACGCGCAAATCCCGCACGATCCGCTCCAGGGGGAAGTCCCTGAGGTAGCCGTAGCCGCCGTGCAGCTGCAGCGCCTGGTTGGCGATGTCGAAGCCGGCGTCGGTGGCGAACCGCTTGGCCATGGCGCAGTACTGGGTGGCCTTGGGACTTTTGTGGTCCAGCGCATGGGCCGCGCGGCGCACCATCAGCCGGGCCGCTTCCAGGTCGGTGGCCATGTCGGCGAGCCGCCACTGCAGCCCCTGGAATTCCTTCAGCGCCTGGCCGAACTGCTTGCGGCTTTCGAGATAGGCCTTGGTGGTGTCCAGCGCGAAGCCCGCGCCCCCCAGCGAGCAGGACGCGATGTTGATCCGCCCGCCGTCGAGGCCCGCCATGGCGAAGCGGAAGCCCTCGCCCTCCCGGCCGATGCGGTTCTCCGCCGGCACGCGGCAGTCATCGAAATTCACCTGGGCGGTGGGCTGGGCGTTCCAGCCCATCTTCTTCTCCTGCGCCCCGTACGAGAGGCCAGGCGCGCCCTTCTCGACCTCGAAGGCCGAGACG
>JAQGIX010000024.1 GCA_028290925.1 Phenylobacterium sp.
GAACCACTCCGGCCTGACGCGAGCGGAACTGCAGGCCGCGCTGACAGACGCCGGCGTGGTCCGGCCCGACAAGTCGAAGATGCGCGCCGGCCAGGTCTGGCGCTGGGTGCACCACTACGGCGTCACCGACTTCGAGCGGATGAGCGATGTGGCCAAGGAGACGCGCGCTGCGCTCGCCGAGGCCTTCAGCCTGGCGCGCCCGGAGGTGGTCGAGCGCCAGGTCTCCCGCGACGGCACCCGCAAGTGGCTGATCCGCACCGCCCCGGGCATCGAGATCGAGACGGTCTATATCCCCGACGTCGGCCGGGCCGGGGCGCTCTGCGTCTCCAGCCAGGTCGGCTGCACGCTCAACTGCACCTTCTGCCACACCGGCACCCAGGCGCTGGTGCGCAACCTCACCGGGGCGGAGATCGTGGCCCAGGTGCAGGTGGCCCGCGACGACCTCGGCGAATGGCCCTCCCCCAAGGAGGACCGCCGGCTCTCCAACATCGTCTTCATGGGCATGGGCGAGCCGCTCTACAATCTGGACAACGTGGCCGCGGCCATCGACATCATCGCCGACAACGAGGGCATCGCCATCTCGCGGCGGCGGATCACCGTGTCGACCTCGGGCGTGGTCCCGGAGCTGACGGCGCTGGGCGAGCGGACCCAGGCCATGCTGGCCATCTCGCTGCACGCCACCAACGATCCGCTGCGCGAACAGCTGGTGCCGCTCAACAAGAAGTACCCGATCGCCGAGCTGATGGCCGCGATCCGCGCCTATCCGGGCCTCTCCAACGCCAAGCGGGTGACCTTCGAGTACGTCATGCTGAAGGGCGTCAACGACGGCCTGGCCGACGCCAAGGCCCTGGTGCAGCTGCTCAAGGGCGTGCCGGCCAAGATCAACCTGATCCCGTTCAACCCGTGGCCGGGCTCCACCTATGAGTGTTCCGACTGGCCGACCATCGAGGCCTTCGCCGCGGTGCTGAACCGAGCCGGCTACGCCTCGCCGATCCGCACGCCGCGCGGCCGGGACATCCTGGCCGCCTGCGGCCAGCTGAAGAGCGAGAGCGAGAAGGTCCGGGCCTCGGCCCGGCGCAAGGCGCCCGCCGCCGACTGACGCGCGGCCATGACGATCTGAAATCGTGATATCCAGCGGCGAGTTTCGAGGGGCGCGTCGCCATGCCGTTTCCATCTCCCGAGGTCCAGGCCTTCGCCACGGGCTTCCCGATCACCCTGCTGCACGCCGGCGTCACGGTGGCGATGCTGTTCGCCGCGGCCGCGGTCTACGTCATGCTGACCCCGCACAAGGAGATCACCCTGATCCGCGAGGGGAACGCCGCCGCGGCCCTGTCGCTGGGCGGGGTGCTGGTCGGCCTGGCGATCCCGCTGGCGGTGTCGCTGAAGGCCTCCACGACGCTGGTCGAACTGGGCATCTGGGGCGTCTCGACGGTGGCGGTGCAGCTGCTGATCTTCCGGGTGGTGGACCTGGTGCTGCACGGCCTGCCCAAGCGCATCCAGGACGGCGAGATCTCGGCCGCCACCATGCTGGTGGGCGCCAAGCTCGCCACGGCGCTGATCCTGGGGGCCGCTGTCTCCGGCTGATCCATGCATTTCCCGCGGCTCCCCGACTGGCTGATCTACGCCGCGGTGGTGGTGGCCCTGTTGTTCGTCGCCGTCGGCCGGCGGGAGCGGGCCGACGCCCCGCCCGCGCCACCGCCGACGTCGGAGGCGGAGGGCTCCACCCTGGGCCCAGCCTCGCCGTTCGATCCCTCGGTGGTGGTCGATGTGGCCTCCAAGGCCGAGCCGGCGGCCGGCACCGCCTTCTCGGTGGCTGAAAGCGGCGTCTGGGTCACCGCCCGGCACGTGGTCGAGGGCTGCACCCAGACCGCCATCGTCGTCGCCCCCGGCCGCGGCGTGGCGGCCAAGGTCAGGATCGACCCGCGCGGCGAGGCCGCCATCCTGACCACCGAGGGCGGCGCCCCGGCCCTGCCGCTCAACCTGGCGGGGGACCTCAGGCGCGGCGAGCGGGCCTTCCATCCCGGCTATCCGCAGGGCCAGCCCGGCGAGGCGACCTCACGGCTGCTGGGCCGCGAGAACCTGGTGGTGCGCGGCCGTGGCGCGCGCACCGAGTCGGTGCTGGTCTGGGCCGAGGCCGGCCGCACCGACGGGCTGCACGGCACCCTGGGCGGCCTCTCCGGCGCGCCGGCGCTGGACGAGCATGGCCGGGTGATCGGGGTGACCATCGCCGAGGCCCCGCGCCGCGGCCGCATCTACACCACCTCGCCGGAGACCGTGCGCAACACGCTGGCGGGCGCGGGCCAGCCGATCGCCGCCGCGCTCCCCGAGGCGATCACCCCGGACAACTACGGCCGGGTCGCCGACGACCTGCGCCGGTCGTTGCGGGTGGCCCAGGTGATCTGCCTGAAGACCTAAACTGCGGCCGGCGCGGGCGTCTTGTGCAGCCGCCAGAGCAGCAGGAACAGCAGCAGCGGCGGGATGGCCATCAGGCCGGTGCCGATGAAGGCCACCGCATAGGCGCCCAGCAGGCCGTGGGTGCGGGCCAGGGTCTCCACCGCCACGCCGGAGAAGCCCTTCAGGAACTTGCCCAGCAAGGCGTAGGTCGAGGACAGCAGGGCGTACTGGGTGGCGGTGTAGCCGAGCCCCGTGAGGCTCGACATATAGGCCACCAGCGCCACCCCGGCGAAGGCCTGGGCGAAGCTGTCGAGGCCCATGATGGCCGCGAAGGTCGGCATGTCGGCGTGCAGGCTGAGGATCGCGAAGGCCGAGGTGCCGAGCCCTTCCAGCAGCACCCCGATCATCAGCGAGCGGAACACCCCCAGCCGCACCGAGCTCAGGCCGCCGATCGCGATGCCGACGAAGGTGGCGACGAGGCCGACCGAGCCGCGCACCAGGGCCACCGTGTCCTTGGTCAGCCCGAGGTCGTGATAGTAGGGGTTGTACATCGGCCCCATGACGAAGTCGGGGAGCCGGTAGAGCGCCACGGCCAGCAGCATGACCAGGCCAATGGCCTTGTGCTTGGCGAAGAAGTCCACGAACGGCCCGATCACGGCGTCGAAGAAGCCGCGCGGCGTCCACAGCGGCGCCTTGGAATGCAGCACGGCGTCGGCCCGCGCGGGCTCGAAGGCGAAGAAGGTCGCGGCCACGCCGATCCCCATGGTGATCGCCATGCCGACATAGGACATCGGCCAGCCGACCCGGGCGGCGACGGCGATGACCAGGGCGTCGGTGACCAGCAGGGCGATCCGGTAGCCCAGCTGGGCGGCGGAGGTCATCAGGCCGACCTCGTCGCTGTCGGCGGCCGCTTCGATCCGCCAGGCGTCGATGGCGATGTCCTGGGTCGCGGACGCAAAGGCGGTCAGCAGCGCGAAGGCCCCGATCGCCGTGAGGCCGCCGGCCACCCCCACCGAGGCCATGCCGATGAGACCGAGAGCCACCAGCAGCTGGGCGAACAGGATCCAGCCGCGCCGCCGCCCCAGTCGGCCGAGCAGCGGCACGTCCACCCGGTCGACGATCGGCGCCCAGAAGACCTTCATGGTGTAGGCCAGGCCGACCCAGGAGATGAAGCCGATCGCCTTGAGGCCCGTGCCCTCATCGCGCAGCCAGTAGCCGAAGGTGTTGGCGGTGAGCAGGAACGGCAGGCCCGAGGAGAACCCCAGCGCCAGCATCACCGCCACCTTCGGCTGGCGGACCGAGGCCAGCACCTCCATGGCGGTGCGCTTGCGGCGCGGCGCCGCGGTCGAGGTTGCGGTCATGCTCGGCCTTCGCTTAGAGCGCGCGCCGGCGCCCGAACTCAGGCGAGCTTGGCCTGCTGCGCTGCGGGCGTCCAGCCGCGGCCGGCCCAGCGCGTCAGCATGACCCGCAGGGCGTCCGGCGAGAGCGGCTTCACCAGGAAATCGTTCATGCCGGCGGCCAGGCAGCGGCGGCGGTCGTCCTCGAAGGCGTTGGCGGTGAGCGCCACGATCGGCGCGCCGACCCCCTGCGCCCGCAGCGCGCGGGCGGCCTCCTCGCCGGACAGGCCGGGCATGCGCATGTCCATCAGGATCAGGTCGTAGGTCCCGACCTTGGCCGCCGCCAAGGCCTCCTCGCCACTGATGGCGTGATCGACCGAGCAGCCCTCGCGGGTCAGGAGGGCGCGGGCCAGGAGGGCGTTGATCGGATTGTCCTCCACCAGCAGCACCCGCGCGCCCGGCGCGGCGGCCATGGCGATGCGCTCGTCGTCGGGGGCCGGCGCGGCTCCGCGGCCCTCGCCGGCGGCGATCAGCACCCGCTCGACCAGCGAGCCGCGACGCAGCGGCTTGATGAGGTAGCCCGCATAGCCTGCGCGGCGGTAGGCGCCCATGCGGTCGCGTTCCTCCGGGGCCAGCAGCACGATGGCCGCCCGTCCGGGCGGCGGCCGGCGGCGCTTCAGGGGCTCCAGGGCGTGGTCGATGAGCAGCACGTCGCCGGGCGCGCTCTTGCCCAGCACCTCGTCGAGATCGGCGCCGGCGATCGCCTGGCCGCCGCAGGCCGTGACCTGGCGGCAGGCGGCGTCCTTGAGGATCGGATTGGGGGAGGCGATGAGGATGCGGCGGCCGTCGAGCTCGCGGGTCGCTTCGCCCGCCGCGCGGACCCTGAACGCCGCCTCGAACCAGAACAGGGCGCCGCCGCCGCGCCGGGTCTCGACGCCGACCTCGCCGTCCATCGCCTGGGCGAGGCGTCGGGCGATGGCCAGGCCCAGGCCCGCCCCGCCCGGATCGGCGCGGCCGACCTCGGCCTGGGCGAAGGCCTCGAAGATCCGCTCCCGCTCGGCGGCGGAGACGCCGGGACCGGTGTCCTCGACGGTGAAGCGCACGCACCCAGCGCGCGTCGGCTCGGCGGCGATCAGCACGCCGCCCTCCTTGGTGAACTTCACGGCGTTGCCGGCGAAGTTGAGCAGGATCTGGCGCAGCCGGCCCTCGTCGGCGTGGATCTCGGCGAGCTGCGGCGGGGCGGTCCAGGCGATCTCCAGGCCCTTCTCACGGGCCCGCGGCGAAAGCAGCTCGGCCACGCCGCGCAACAGGGTCTCGACGTCGGTCGGCTCCGGATTCAGCTCCACGCGGCCGGCGCCCAGCTTGGAGAAGTCGAGCACGTCGTTGACCAGGGTGAGCAGGTGCTCGCCACTTTCGCGCAGGGCGGCGGTATAGGCGCGCTGCTCGGCGGTGAGCCGGGTGCCTTCGAGCAGCCGGGCCATGCCGATCACCCCGTTGAGCGGGGTGCGGAACTCATGACTCATCGACGCCAGCTGCTCGGCGCTGATCTGGGCGCGCCTCGGTCGGCGTTCGCTTAAGGGGTCGCGGGGATGTCTCATCGGCGCGGAGCCTAGGGGCCAACCGCTTAACGGGCGGTCAAATGGCCGCGGCGCGTCCGCGGATCAGCTCTGGAGGTGGGCCATTTCCTTGGCGAGCGTCAAAAGCGCATGTCGGGCCCGCGCGTCGTCGACGGCGTTGAAGGCCCGCAGCATCTCGATCGCCCCGGGCCGGGCCAGCGCGCGGAACAGCTCGTCGTCCTCGTCGCGCCCGGCGCCGTCCTCGCACACCAGCCAAGCGACGGTGGTGGACAGCGCGTCGGCCGCGACGGCCAGCGTGGAGGCGGCGATGCGGTTGGCGCCGCGCTCGTACTTCTGCACCTGCTGGAAGGAGACGCCGAGTTTCTCCGCCAGGTCCGACTGGCTGAGGCCCAGCTGGCGGCGGCGTGCGCGCAGCCGCGCCCCGATCGACAGCTCCAGGGCGGCATAGCGGCCGTGCTCGTTGCGCTCCATGCGGGGCTCCGTCGCCGGTGGCGAGCATAACCCAAGGACACGCCCATGTTGCGTAAAACTGGACGTGCGGCGCGGGGCGCCGTTAATTGTGTTCGTGATGCCCACGCGCACGGCCACGTCCCTCGATCCGGTCGGCCTGCTCACGCCTCGAGAGCGCGAGTGCCTGCGCCTTGTTGACCAGCATCTGTCGTCGAAGCAGATCGCCCGCGAACTGGGCATGTCGAAGACCTCGGTCGACACCTACTGCGACCGCGCGCGGCGCAAGCTCGGCGTCGACGATCGCTACGCCGCGGCGCGGCTCGTGCGCCAGCTCGATGTTAACCATGTCCTGACCGCATCAGGACAGGACGCGATCAGGACAGACAACCGCCCCGACCCCTGGCTGGATGAGCCGGCAACAGAGGGGGCGTCCCATGGGCGACTGGCAGAACTTCGACAATCGCGCGGTGATCGGACGGGCCCTTCGCCTGCGCCGGGAGATCGACGACTTCGAGACCCGCTGGCCGACGGGCTCGGTGCGGGGCGAGACGATACCGACCTTCGCCTGGGAGCAGCTGGAGCGGCAGCTCGTCGATTTGGCGGCTACCGAGACCCAGGCGGACATGGCCCGCCATCTCGTGTCGGCCACCCGCAAGCTGGCGCCCTTCAAGCCTTCGGAAATGGTGCTGAGGGAAATCCTCTGCATGACCTGGGTGCTCTTGGACGAGAACTTCAGGCCCGAAGCCGCCGAGGGCTCGGCCGAAACGACCTAGGCCCCTTCGCCCGCCTCGGCGCGATCATGGGGGTCGCTGTGGTCACCGCCCTGGCGTTCGGGGCGGTGCTGGCCGGTCTCCAGGCGCTGCAGCAGCTCGGCAGAACTTTTTCCGGTATCTGAACGGGATCGAAACCATACCCCCGTTATCGGACCTGAGCGCACCGCGAAAAAGGTGCGAGCAGGAGAGACCTCATGCTTAAAGAACGTCGGATGGTGGCTGAACAGATCGCGGAAGCTCTGTTCGAGGCCGAGGCGGCGATCGACGCCGCGATCAGCAAGACCGCGCAACTCACCGGCGTCATGCCGGCGCTCCGCAGCCAGGCGGGCGCCTCGGCGCTCATCGGCCAGGACGCCGTGGAGCACGCCAGCCAGGCCATCATGGCCCTGGCCGAAGCCCGCCGCGCCATCGTCGAGACCCACAAGGAGCTCAGCGTGGCGAAGGATCAGATCGGCCTGGGCGCGGTGATGACCAGCACGGGTGGCGACAAACCTCCCGCGACGGCCGCTCAGCTCGGCGGGCGTCAGCTGCGTGCGGTGGCGCAAACCCGCGTCGCCTAAGCCCGAGCTCAACGACAGTTCCCGATGCGCCCCGGCTCGTGCAAGCTGGGGCGCATTTTCTTCTGGGATTCCGGTCGCTGCATCATCCCCTCGCCCTCCCCGTCTGGGTCGGAATCGCCATCGGTTGGGCGGTGGCCGGAGCCGCCCTGTGGAAGGGAGGCTGGTCGGAGCGGCTGGTCGCCATCGGCTTCTTGGCGGCGTGGCTGGTCACGCCGGTTCTTCGCCGAGGCGGCTGGGAAGGCCCGGCATGGACCGGCCTCGCAGTGGACGGCCTCTTCCTCGCGCTGTTGGTGTTCGTCGCCCTGCGTACGCGGCGCTGGTGGCCTCTGTTCGCCACGGCCTTCGAGCTTCTCTCGGTGCTCAGCCACATTGCGCGGCTGGTCGATCCGGGCGTGCGGGCGTGGGCCTATGCCACGGCTGACGCCATCTGGACCTATTTCCTGCTCACGGCCCTCGCGCTCGGAACCTACAACCGCTGGCGCGATCGGCGTCAGCTGGCGGCGAACGTGGCGGTCATGGTCGAGCCCGGCGCGACGCGCCGGTAGATCAGCGCCTCGGCCACGTGGATCCTGCGCACGGCGTCGGAGCCTTCCAGGTCGGCGATGGTGCGCGCCAGCCGAAGGGTGCGGGTCCAGCCGCGGG
>JAQGIX010000039.1 GCA_028290925.1 Phenylobacterium sp.
CTGGCGCTGATGTGCCTGGCCGAGGCCCTGCTGCGCACCCCCGACGAGGAGACCCGCGACCGGCTGATCGCCGAAAAGATCGCCTCGGCCGACTGGGCGAGCCACGCCGGCCAATCCGATTCTCTGCTGGTGAACGCCTCCACCTGGAGCCTGATGCTCACCGGCAAGATCATCGACCCGGACGAGGAGGCCAAGGCCGACCTGCCGGGCTTCATCCGCCGGCTGGCCGGGCGGCTGGGCGAGCCGGTCATCCGCCGCGCGGTGGCCGCCGCCGTGGGCATCATGGGCGAGCAGTTCGTGCTCGGGTCGACCATCGCCCAGGCCCTGAAGCGGGCCGACCAGGACGGCTTCGTCTGCTCCTTCGACATGCTGGGCGAGGGGGCCCGCACCGCGGCCGACGCCGAGCGCTACGAGGCCGCCTACGCCGCCGCCATCGAGATCGTCGGCAAGCGCGCCCAAGGCCACAAGAACGGCGCCAAGGGGCCGGAAGCCGGCCACGGCGTCTCGGTGAAGCTCTCGGCCCTGTCGCCGCGCTATGAAGCGCGCCAGGCGACCCGCGTCTGGGCCGAGCTCTATCCGCGCATCCTTCGCCTGGCCGAATTGGCCGCCAAGGGCGACATCAACCTGACCATCGACGCCGAGGAGGCCGACCGCCTGGCGATCTCCCTGGCGCTGCTCGACCGGCTGGCGCGGGAACCCTCGCTCGGCGCCTGGAAGGGTCTCGGCCTCGCCGTGCAGGCCTACCAGAAGCGCAGCCCCGAGGTGATCGCCGCGGTGGCGGACATCGCCCGCGCGAGCGGCCGGCGGCTGATGGTGCGGCTGGTGAAGGGCGCCTATTGGGATAGCGAGATCAAGCGCGCCCAGGTGGCCGGCCTGCCCGGCTATCCGGTCTATACGACCAAGGCCGCGACCGACCTTTCCTACCTGGTCTGCGCGCGGGCCCTGCTGGCCGCCGCCCCGGCGCTCTACGCCCAGTTCGCCACCCACAACGCCCACACCCTGGCCGCGGTCCGCCAGATGGCGCGGCAGATGGGCCTGAACCCCGAGTTCCAGCGGCTGCACGGCATGGGCGAGGCGCTCTACGCCGGCGCCCGCGACCGCTACGGCGACTTCCCCTTGCGGGTCTATGCGCCGGTGGGCAGCCACGAGGACCTGCTGCCCTACCTGGTCCGCCGGCTGCTGGAGAACGGCGCCAACACCTCCTTCGTCCACGCCCTGCTGGACGAGCGCACCCCGGCGGCGAAGGTGGTCTCCGATCCGGTCTCGGCGGTGGAGGCGGCCGGCGCGGGGCCGCATCCGCGCATCCCCCGGCCGGTCGACCTCTATGGCCCGAGCCGCCGCAACTCCACCGGCATGGACCTCTCGATCGCCCACGACCGCCAGGCGCTGGTCGCCGCGGTCGCGGCGCTGGATCACGAGACGCTGGAGGCCGGGCCGATCGTCAGCGGCAAGCTCATCCTTTCAAACCACCCGCAGGACTGCATCTCGCCGGCCGACCGCTCCAAGGTCATCGGCCGCGCCTGGAACGCCGACCCGGAGCAGGTGGACGCCGCCTACGCCGCCGCCTGCGCCGCGCAACCCGCCTGGGACGCCCGGGGCGGGGAGGGCCGCGCGGCGGTCCTGCGCGCCATGGCCGACGCCCTCGAGGCCAACCGCGAGCGCCTGGTCGCCATCTGTGCGCGGGAGGCCGGCAAGACCTTCAGCGACGGCGTGGCCGAGGTGCGCGAGGCCGCCGACTTCTGCCGCTACTATGCGCACCTGGCCGAGACCCAGTTCGCCGCGCCGGAGATCCTGCGCGGCCCGGTCGGCGAGACCAACCGGCTGTCGCTGCATGGCCGCGGCGTGTTCGCCTGCATCAGCCCGTGGAACTTCCAGCTGGCCAACTTCACCGGCCAGATCGCCGCCGCGCTGGCCGCGGGCAACGCCGTAGACGCCAAGCCCGCCGAACAGACCCCGCTGATCGCCGCCGCCGCCGTGCGGCTCTACCACCAGGCGGGCCTGCCGGCCGATGTCCTGCACCTGCTGCCCGGCGACGGGGCCCGGGTCGGCCAGGCCCTGGTGGCCCATCCGTCCTGCGCCGGCGTCGCCTTCACCGGCGGGACCGACACCGCCTGGGCGATCAACCGCACCCTGGCGGCGCGACAAGGCCCCATCGTCCCGTTCATCGCCGAGACCGGCGGGCTGAACGCCATGTTCGTCGACACCACGGCGCTCCGCGAACAGGTGATCGATGACGTGCTCGCCTCGGCCTTCGGCTCGGCTGGCCAGCGGTGCTCGGCCCTGCGCATGCTGTTCGCCCCGCACGACACCGCCGACGCCCTGATCGAAGGCCTGGCCGGGGCCATGGACGCCCTGGTGCTCGGCGACCCCGCCGATCCCGGCGCCGACGTCGGCCCGGTGATCGACGACGACGCCCTGGCCGCCCTGGAGGTCCACACCGAGAAGCTGGCGGCCGAGGCCAAACTATTGCACCGGCTCGCCGCCCCCAAGGGCGGCCACTTCTTCGGCCCGGTCCTGGCGGAGATCCCGTCGGCGGCCTTCCTGCAGCGCGAGGTGTTCGGCCCGATCCTGCACGTGGTCCGCTACGACGCCGCCGACCTGGCCGCCGCCGCCCGGCCTCTGGTCGAGGCCGGCTATGGCCTGACGCTGGGCGTGCACAGCCGCCTGGAGAGCTTCGCCGAGGCCGTGCAGCGGACCGTCCCGGCCGGCAACGCCTACGTCAATCGCTCGATGATCGGCGCGGTGGTCGGCGTCCAGCCGTTCGGCGGCGAGGGCCTCTCCGGCACCGGGCCCAAGGCCGGTGGC
>JAQGIX010000048.1 GCA_028290925.1 Phenylobacterium sp.
ACATCCAGCGCCGCCTGCAGATCGGCTACAACCGCGCCGCCTCGCTGATGGAGCGCATGGAGCAGGAAGGCGTCGTCGGCGCCGCCAACCACGCCGGCAAGCGCGAGATCCTGGTGAGCGCCGCGCCATAGAAAACCTCTCCCTGCCTGCGGGGAGGGGAGGTCAGCGCCGCCGGCCGCCCGGCTTGTGGCCCTTCGTCATGGGATCCGGCCGCTTCGGAAGCGGCGCGCCTTCGCTGGCGTAGCGCTCCTGACTGCTTCCCAGGCCCATCTTGCCCGGGACCTGTTCCCGGAGCTTCGACTCGCCGCTCTCGATCCGGGCCAGGGCGTCGCGCAGCAGCTCGGCGGTCTCGAGGTCGCCGGCGGCCTCGGCTTCGGCGATGCGGACCTTAAGCTGCTCGATCATGGCCCCAGGCATAGCGCAGGAACGGTGGCGCGCGCTTTGGCGTTGCGCAAGCCGCCTCCCTCACGCCCTATTGCCGCCGCCCCGCCGCGCCAGGATGCGCTCGAAATGTACCTGACCCGCCGCACCATCACCCTGGCGCTCGCCGCCGCCGCGATCGCCCCTTCCGCCCTGGCGCAGCCCGCCCTGAGCGCCGACGATCAGGCCCTTGTCGACAGGGCCACGGCCTATCTGCAGGGCCTCGAGGAGGCGCGTGGCCGCTTCGTGCAGACCGACGCCCGCGGCCAGATCAGCCAGGGGACCTTCTTCATGAAGCGGCCCGGCAAGGCGCGCTTCGAGTACGACGCGCCGTCCGGCCTGGTGGTGGTCTCCGACGGAGCCGCGGTGACCGTCGCCGACAGCCGGCTGATGACCTTCAACCGCTACCCGCTGGGCGCCACGCCGCTGTCGCTGTTCCTGGCCAAGACCATCCGCCTGGACAAGGGCGTGGCGATCACCGGCGTCGAGCGGCAGGGGGCGAGCTTCACCATCCTGGCCCGCGACGGCCACAAGAAGACCGCCGGCCAGCTGGCGCTGACCTTCACCGAGAACCCGCTGCAGTTGACCAACTGGGCGGTGACCGATGCGCAAGCGCGCACGACGCGGATCCGGCTAATCGGGCTGGAGCGCACCACGGGCCTCGACAAGGCGCTGTTCACGCCGAAGGATCCCCGTCGCCAGGCCGCCGCTCGCGCGGCGATGTGACAATGTTGTCACACGCAATGCGCACATAGAGTTTACTTTGACTTTGCCGTGGGGCTGTGGCGATAATGCCACTACGACGCCGGTGCGGCCCTCGCGCTGGCGTGTCCGTGCCGGACTATCCCCTCCCGGCGGCGGCATGAGAGACAACTGACGCCCGGACGGCTCACCGTCCGGGCGCTTCTTTTTCGCCGCGCTTCCGCAATAGGCCGCCGGCGCCATATGGAAGCGGCCATGCGCCTTCGCCTCTGCACCTGGAACGTCAATTCCGTCCGCCTGCGCGCCGAGCAGGCCGCGAAGTTCGTGGCCGAGCAGGCGCCCGACGTCCTGTGCCTGCAGGAGATCAAGTGCCGCGAGGGGGAGTTCCCCCGCGAGGCCTTCGTCGAGATGGGCCTGCCCTACCTGAAGATCGCCGGCCAGAAGGGCTGGCACGGCGTGGCCATCGCCTCGCGCCTGCCGATCGAGGACGCCCCGGCCCTCGACGTCTGCCGCGAGGGCCACGCCCGCTGCGTCGGGGTGACGGTGGCCGGCGTCGAGATCCACAACTTCTACATCCCGGCCGGCGGCGATGTGCCCGACCGCGCCGAGAACCCCAAGTTCGACCACAAGCTCGATTTCTACGAGAAGCTCACCGCCGAGCTTGCCAAACGCGATCCCAAGGCGCCGCTGGCCATCGTCGGCGACCTCAACGTGGCGCCCAGCGAGCATGACGTCTGGAGCCACAAATATATGTCGAAGGTGGTGAGCCATACGCCCGTCGAGGTGGCGGCGTTCGAGGCGCTGAAGGCCTCGCTGGATTTCATCGACCTGCCGCGCGCCGCCCGGCCCGACCCCGAGAAGATGTTCTCATGGTGGAGCTACCGCGCCGCCGACTTCCGCGCCTCCAACCGGGGCCTCCGGCTCGACCACATCCTGGTGACGCCCGGCCTGAAGGACGCCGCCTTCCGCCTGGGCTCGGCCGCAAGCCGCGTCCACGACGACGTGCGGGCCTGGGAACGTCCCAGCGACCACGCGCCCGTCACCGCGGACCTGGTGCTCTAGCAGGCGATGGCCTGCATGTGGCCTTGGGCTGCGAACTCCAGCAGCGGTCGGTCGCGGGTCATCAGCCGATAGCCGTAGGCGCGGGCTGTGGCGGCAATGATGCGATCGGCCGGATCGCGCAGCAGCTGTGACGGCAGGAACGACGACCCGACGAGCACGTCGGCGGGCATCGGCGCAAGCTCAATGCCGACATCGAGCGCAGCGTTGAACCAGCTCAGCGGGTCCATCGGTAGCGCCAGCCTGCCTTTAAACACCAGCTGGCCGATTTCCCACGCCGATATGGGCGAGACCGCTAGCCCGCCTGGCGCCTGTTCCGCCTTCAAGAGCGCGCCCGTAGCCGAACTGGAGATGGGACTCTTGTTGCTGATCCAGAGCAGGGCGCAGGTGTCGAGGAGGATAGGACTCGGCATCAGCGCTCAGCGTCCCAGATCTCCCCAGTGGGTTCCATCGGGTCGAAACCAGGGGCAAACCTCACCGTGCCGCCAAGCTTGGCCTGCAAGCGAGCCACGAGGCCGGGGCGCGGGGCGCCAGCCGAGTCGGGCCCCAG
>JAQGIX010000051.1 GCA_028290925.1 Phenylobacterium sp.
CTTCACATAGTTTTCGAACTGTTCGACGACCGCGCGCGACAGCGCCTCGGCCTCCGGCGTGCCGGCGCCTTCCTCGGCCACCGGGAGCACCGTGGCTTCGTAGAACTCCGACTGGGCGGTGAACTCGGCGATGCGGGCGCGTTCGCGGCCCTCGACGAGCACCTTCACGGTGCCGTCGGGCAGCTTCAGGAGCTGCAGGACGGTGGCCACGACGCCGACGTCGTAGATCGCGCCGGGGGCGGGATCGTCGTCGTCCTTGTCCTTCTGGGTGGCCAGCAGGATCTGCTTGCCGTCGTTGCGCATGGCTTCTTCCAGCGCGCGGACGGACTTCTCGCGGCCGACGAACAACGGCACGGGCTGATGCGGGAAGACCACGATGTCCCGCAACGGCAGAATGGGGAGGATCTTATTCTCTGACATGATGCTTCAACTCCTGGCCTGCCCGATTGGGTGTCGGGCGAGGCCGCCGGATCGCGGTTACTCAAACGATGCGCCTGAGTCGGACGACCCGTCCGCCGCTTCGGCGGTGAACTTGGTGATTTATGTGGACGGTTTTGGTCCCCGTTCAAGCGAAGCAAGGACCGTGCGCGACACTCCGCCTCATCGCCGTCCACAGGTCAGTTCGACCCGGGGGATAGTCTGGCTTTGACGCAAGGTTGTGCCCTACCACGAGCGACTAGGTAGGAATTGAGGCGCCCGATCTCAAGCGGCGCCGCGCAAAAGCGCCTCCTCCACGAAATCCAGGCGGTCCTGGCCGAAGAACATCTCCTCGCCCACGAAGAAGGTGGGCGCGCCGAACGCCCCGCGGGCGACCGCCCGCTCGGTGGCGGCCCGCAGCCGGTCCTTGACGTCGTCGCGCTCGGTGAGCGCGCGGAACTCCTCCGGCGTGATCCCGGCCTTTTCGAGCACGGGTGCGAGCTCGGCGGGCTCGGCGAGATTCTTCGGCTCGCGCCACATGGCGTCGAAGACCGCGTTCACATAGGCGTCGAAGCGGATGTCCTCGATCAGCCCGGTCGCGCCGCGCATCAGGTGCATGGTGTTGATCGGGAAGTGGGGATTGGGGCGGAATTCGATGCCGTGCCGCTTGGCGAAGCGGGCCATGTCGGCCGCCATCCAGCGGCCCTTGGCCGCAACCATGGCCGGCGAGGCGTTGCCGGTCGCCTTGAAGATCGCGCCCAGCAGGACCGGCGCATAGGTCACCATGGCCGCGGTGCGGGCGATCACCCCCGGCAGGCGCTTGTGCGCCAGATAGGTCGTGGGGCTGCCGAAATCGAACAGGAATTCCAGGGTCTTGGCCATCACCAGGCCTCCATCCAGGGCCGCAGGTCGAGCTCGTGCGTCCAGGCGTCCCACGGCTGGGCGTGCAGCGCCCAATAGGCGTCGGCGATGTGCGCCGGATCGAGGATGCCGGCCTTGTCCTTCAGGGCGTAGCGCTCCGGGAAATTCTCGGCGATCCACGGGGTGTCGATGGCCCCGTCGATGATCGTGTGGGCCACGTGGATCCCCTTGGGCCCCAACTCGCGGCCCATGCTCTGGGCGACCGCGCGCAGGCCGTGCTTGGCCGCGGCGAAGGCGGCGAAACCCTCGCGGCCCCGGACGCTGGCGGTGGCGCCGGTGAACAGGATGGTGCCCCGGCCGCGCGGCGTCATGCGGATCGCGGCCTCGCGGCCGGTGAGGAAGCCGGAGAAGCAGGCCATCTCCCAGACCTTCAGGAATACCCGCGATGTCGTCTCGGCGATCGGGAAGCGGACGTTCGCCCCGACGTTGAAGACGCAGACCTCGAGCGGCGCGATCTCGCCCTCGATGCGGTCGAACAGCTCGACCATCTGGTCTTCCTGGCGGGCGTCGACGCCGAACGGATGGGCCTCGCCGCCGGCCTCGCGGATCGCCGCGGCCAGCGGGGCCAACGCCTCGGCGTGGCGGCGGATGATCACCGCCGCATAGCCCTCGCGCGCG
This sequence comes from Phenylobacterium sp., assembly GCA_028290925.1. GTDB lineage: Bacteria > Pseudomonadota > Alphaproteobacteria > Caulobacterales > Caulobacteraceae > Phenylobacterium. The sequence continues at coordinate 1,957 of JAQGIX010000051.1, forward strand.
AACCGCTTGGCGATCGCCCCGCCCAGCGCGTCGCCCGCGCCCACAACCAGTACGGCCTTGTCCGCCATGTCCCGTCTCCCAGATGGCGGCCCTTGGAAGAATACATCGTAAGCGGCGCAGCCAGGGCAAGGCCGCGCCTGGAAAAACCTAGTTGCGACCCGCCGTGACGAAGCCGATGACCCCAGCCGCCAGGGCGCCCGCGGCGGCGATCGCCATGGCCGCCCGATAGCCCGCGGCGATGGACTGCGGGTCCGAGCCCCCGAGCACGAAGCCGGCCAGCGCCACGGCCAGCAGGCCGGCGATCCGCGCCACGGCGTTGTTGATGCCCGAGGCCGCCCCTTCCCGCTCCTGCGGCACGGCCCCCAGCACGGCGTCGGTGAGCGGCGCCACGGCCAGGCCCATGCCCAGCGCCAGCAGGGTCAGGCCGGGGAAGGCGCCGGTCCAGTAGCTGCCGTCCCCGGCCCGCCAGGCCAGCAGGGCGAAGCCCGCGCCGACCATGGCGCAGCCGACGAGCAGCATCACCCGCGCCCCGACCCGGCTGGCGAGCCGTCCGGCCACCGGCGAGAGCACCGCCAGGCCCACCGACAGCGGCAGCAGCGCCGCGCCCGCCACCGCCGGCGCGTAGCGGTGCACCCGGATCAGCTCGAACGGCAGCAGGAACAGCGCCCCGCCGAACGCCGCATAGAGCAGCAGGGTGAGGCCGTTCAGGCCGGAGAAGCGCACCGACCTGAAGAGGCCGAGCGGCATCATGGGGCTCTTGGCCTTGGCCTCGATCCACAGGAACGCGGTCAGCAACAGCAGGCCGGTCCCGCCGCCCGCCAGGATCGCCGGATCGAACCCCCGCTTCGGCGCATCGGTCAGCGCCCAGGTGACCAGGCCGAGACCGGCCGTGGCGGCCGCGGCGCCGCGCCAGTCCATCGGCCCGGAGCGCCCGCCCCGGCTCTCCTTGGCGCCCACGGCCACCAGCCAGACCGCGATGGCGGCCAGCGGCAGGTTGATGGCGAACACCGCACGCCAGGAGACCGCCTGCACCAGCCAGCCCCCGAGCACCGGGCCGATGGCGCTCATCAGCCCGCTGGCGCCCGCCCAGACGCCCACCGCCTGGCCGCGACCCTTCTCGTCGAAGGTCGCGCCCAGCAGGGCCAGGCTCGACGGCGTCAGGATGGCCGCGGCGATTCCCTGGGCGGCCCGCGCGGCGATCAGCACCGGCAGGCTGGGCGCGAGGCCACAGGCGGCCGAGGCCAGGGCGAACAGCGCCACGCCGGCCAGGAACACGCGCTTTCGGCCGTAGCGGTCGGCGGCCGCTCCGCCGGCCAGCACCAGGGCGCCCAGCATCAAGGCGTAGGCGTTGACGATCCACTGGGCGGCCCCGAACCCGCCGCCCAGCCGCTGCTGGATCACCGGCACGGCGAGGTTGACCGCCGAGGAGTCGATGAAGGCCAGGCTGGAGCCCAGCACGGTCCCGGCCAGCACCAGCGCGCGCGCCCGGCGCGGGCTATCGGCTACGGCGCCTCGCGCCGCGAAGGCCAGGCCGCGATCGCAGGGATTGGCGCCGTGCGACATGGCTCCCGCGCCTCAGCCCGGCCGCCAGTTCAGCTCGATGGTCGTGCCGTTCAGGTCGGCGATGAACAGCTGGCGGATGCCGCCGGCCGGCGCCTCCAGCCGGCGGTAGGGGACGCCCGCCGCCTCGAGACGTCGCACCGCCTCGTCGTAGTCGTCGATGGCGAAGGCGAAATGGTCGAGGGACGATCCCCGCGACGGCCGGGGCGCCTCGTCCTGCTCGGCCAGATGCACCACGTCGCGGCCGCCGGCGTACAGCCAGGCCCCGTCGAAGGAGAGCGGCGGCCGCCAGCCCTCCTCCAGGCCGAGCACCTCGATGAAGAAGGCCTTGGTCTCGGCGAGCTTCGCCGTGGAGATGTTGACGTGGTCCAGGCCCCGGATCATCGCGCGCTCCGCATTCCGCCAAGCTTCGGTGGGTACGCCCGGGGCGGCGGAATGGAAAGGGCTCCGCAGTCGCCCGCGGAGCCCCTTCGATCGGTTCGGATGTCGGCGTTTAGGCCGCCCCGCCCTTGTCGCGGCGTTCGGCGTAGATCAGCAGCGGCTGCGAGCGGCCTTCGACCACCTCGGCGTTGACCACCACCTCTTCCACCCCGTCGTAGGTGGGCAGCTCGTACATGGTGTCGAGGAGGATGCCCTCCAGGATGGAGCGCAGGCCCCGGGCGCCGGTCTTGCGGCCGATCGCCTTGCGGGCCACGGCGTGCAGGGCGTCTTCGGTGAAGGTCAGGCCGACATTCTCCATGTCGAACAGCCGGGCGTACTGCTTGACGAAGGCGTTCTTCGGCTCGGTGAGGATCTTCACCAGGGCCGGCTCGTCCAGGTCGTCCAGGGTGGCGATCACCGGCAGGCGGCCGATGAACTCCGGGATCAGGCCGAAGCGCAGCAGGTCGTCCGGCTCCACCTGGCGCAGGATCACGCCGGTCCGCCGCTCGTCCGGGTCGGTCACCTTGGCGCCGAAGCCGATGGAGGTGCCCTGGCCGCGCGCCGAGATGATCTTCTCGAGGCCCGCGAAGGCGCCGCCGCAGATGAACAGGATATTGGTGGTGTCGACCTGCAGGAATTCCTGCTGCGGATGCTTGCGCCCGCCCTGCGGCGGCACGGAGGCGATGGTGCCTTCCATGATCTTCAGCAGCGCCTGCTGCACGCCCTCGCCCGACACGTCGCGGGTGATCGAGGGGTTGTCCGACTTGCGGCTGATCTTGTCGACCTCATCGATGTAGACGATGCCGCGCTGCGCGCGCTCGACGTTGTAGTCGGCGGCCTGCAGCAGCTTCAGGATGATGTTCTCGACATCCTCGCCCACATAGCCCGCCTCGGTGAGCGTGGTGGCGTCGGCCACGGTGAACGGCACGTCGATGATTCGCGCCAGGGTCTGGGCCAGCAGGGTCTTGCCGGTGCCGGTCGGGCCGACCAGCAGGATGTTCGCCTTGCCCAGTTCCACGTCGTTGTTCTTCGAGGCGTGGTTCAGGCGCTTGTAGTGATTGTGGACCGCGACGGAGAGGACTTTCTTCGCGTGATCTTGTCCGATCACGTAATCGTCGAGAACCTCGCGGATTTCCTTCGGCGTCGGGACGCCATCCTTCGATTTGACGAAGGAGATCTTATGTTCTTCGCGGATGATATCCATGCACAGCTCGACGCATTCATCACAGATGAACACGGTTGGGCCCGCGATAAGCTTGCGGACCTCATGCTGGCTCTTGCCGCAGAAAGAGCAGTACAGTGTGCTCTTCGAATCTCCGCTTGCGGCCTTTGTCATGGTCGTTTCTCACTCTCTAGGCGACCCGGGGGCCGGCGAGCACCCCTGCATCGCCTTTGGGGTGGCTCACCCCCTCAATGCAGAATACGCGCCGCGGGTTGTCTAAGTCTTGACATTCCCCGATCCGCCTAAGGATCACAAGCCTTCGCTCGCCGGAGCGACAATTGGTGGCGCGGCGCCTCATCCCTGGACGCTTCGTATTGCTAAATGGGAAACGGGCCGAAATGGCACAAGACCGCAAGCGCAAAGCCACA
>JAQGIX010000058.1 GCA_028290925.1 Phenylobacterium sp.
AGATCCAGCGCGCCACCCGCCAGGCGCCGCGCCCAGGCGGCGCCGCCATGGATCGCCGTCCCGACGACGAGGACGATCGCCGCGGCAAGACCGCGCCCTCCAAGGCCATCTCCCGCGTCCGCGGCGCGCCGCAGCGGCGCGAAGGCCGGCTGACCATCCAGGCGGTGGCCGGCGGCGACGAGGAGAGCGTCGAGCGGATGCGCAGCCTGGCCTCCGTGCGCCGGGCCCGCGAACGCGAGCGTGAAAAGCGCAAGGGCGGCAGCCAGGAACAGGCCCGCGCCGCCCGCGAGGTGGTGATCCCCGACGTGATCACGGTGGGCGAGCTCGCCAACCGCATGGCCACGCGTGGCGCCGAAGTCATCAAGTTCCTGATGCGTCAGGGCGTGATGCTGAAGATCAACGACGTCATCGACAACGACACCGCCGAGCTGGTGGCCACCGAGTTCGGCCACACCGTGCGGCGGGTGTCCGAAGCCGACGTCGAGGCCGGGTTCATCGGCGTGGAGGACGTCGACGACCACCTGCTGCCGCGCGCGCCGGTGGTGGCCGTCATGGGTCACGTCGACCACGGCAAGACCTCGCTGCTCGATGCGCTGCGCTCCACCGACGTGGCGGGCGGCGAGCACGGCGGCATCACCCAGCATATCGGGGCCTACCAGGTGCGCCTGGAGGGCGGCCAGCGGGTCACCTTCCTGGACACCCCCGGCCACGCGGCCTTCTCCGCCATGCGGATGCGCGGCGCCAACGTCACCGACATCGTCATCCTGGTGGTGGCGGCCGACGACGGGGTCATGCCGCAGACCATCGAGGCCATCCAGCACGCCAAGGCGGCCGGCGCCCCGATCATCGTGGCGATCAACAAGATCGACAAACCCGACGCCGACCCCACCCGGGTGATCAACGAGCTGCTGCAGCACGAGATCGTGGTGGAGAGCCTGGGCGGCGACACCCAGGCCATCCAGGTCTCCGCGACCCAGAAGCTCGGTCTCGAAGACCTGGTGGAAGGCATCCTGCTGCAGGCCGAGGTCATGGACCTGAAGGCCAATCCCGACCGGAGCTCCGACGGGGTGGTCATCGAATCCCAGCTCGACCGCGGCCGCGGCGCCGTGGCGACCGTGCTGGTCAAGCGCGGCGCCCTGAAGCGCGGCGACATCGTGGTCGCCGGCGCCAACTGGGGCCGGGTCCGCGCGCTGCTCAACGAGCGCGACGAGCAGCTTTCCGAAGCCGGCCCCTCGACGCCGGTGGAAATCCTCGGCCTCGACGGAACGCCCGATCCGGGCGAGCCCTTCGCCGTTGTGGAGAACGAGGCCCGGGCCCGCGAGATCACCGAGTACCGCCAGCGCCAGAAGCGCGAGCGGGCCGGCGCGCCGGCGCAGGGCGCGTCGCTGGCCGACATGATGGCCAAGCTCGCCGACAAGAAGGTCTCCGAGCTGCCGGTGCTGATCAAGGCCGACGTGCAGGGCTCGGCCGAGGCCATCGTCGGCTCGCTGGACAAGCTCGGCACCGACGAGGTCCGGGCGCGGATCATCCTGTCCGGCGCCGGGGCCATCAACGAGAGCGACGTGCTGCTCGCCAAGGGGGCCGGCGCGCCGATCCTCGGCTTCAACGTCCGCGCCTCGAAACAGGCCCGCGAACTGGCTGAACGCGAGGGCGTGGAGATCCGCTACTACGCGGTGATCTACGACCTGATCGACGACATCAAGGGCGTGCTCTCGGGCATGCTGGCGCCGATCCAGCGGGAAACCTTCCTCGGCAACGCCGAGGTGCTGCAGGCCTTCGACATCACCAAGGTCGGCAAGGTCGCCGGCTGCCGCGTCACCGACGGTGTGGTCCGCAAGGGCGCCCGGGTGCGGATCATCCGCCAGGACGTGGTGGTGCTCGAGCTCGGCGTGCTGCAGACCCTCAAGCGCTTCAAGGACGAGGTCAACGAGGTGCAGTCCGGCCAGGAATGCGGCATGGCCTTCCAGGGCTTCCAGGACATCAAGGCCGGCGACATCATCGAGTGCTTCACCCTCGAAGAGGTTAAGCGGACGCTCTAGGGCGCGCGCTCATCGCAAGACACCAAGCCCCGGAGCGATGCTCCGGGGCTTTTTGCTATGGCGAGATCGCCTCGTGGGACGGATGCAAATTTCAACTCCCGGGCCGCGTCCGTCGGCGCAGAGCCGGCACGCCATCCCGGATGACACCGTCCCCAGGCCATGTTTAGCTCCACCCTGATGGGTTGAGGATGGGGGGGAATACAATGTCCGTTATGGCCGACACCTTTCCGCGGAAGCTGGACTGGGGACGGGTGGTCTCCCAGACAGCCGCGGTCCTCGGACGGCAACCGGCGCTGATCTTCGGCCAGGGCATCGTGCTGGGCGCCCTGCCATCGATCGTCAACGCGTTCACGATGCAGGAGCGCCTCGCCAACCCTATGGGCATGTGGACCTCGCCCTTCTATTGGGCGCAGACCCTCGGCGGCATCCTGTTCACGAGCTTCCTGCAAGCGGCGATCTACTACGTGGTCTTCACTGCGCTGGGGAATCGCAAGCCGACCCTACGCGAGGCGGTGGTCACCGGGGCGAAGTTCTTCCTGCCGCTCTTCGCGGTGAACCTGTTCTACTACCTGGCTTTCGCCCTAGGCGTGCTCCTCCTGATCGTGCCCGGGGTCATGCTCGGCATCGCCTGGTGCGTGGCGGGCCCTGCCCTGATCGCCGAGCGCAGCGGGATCACGGCCGTCTTCGGCCGTAGCGCCGAGCTGACCCGAGGCCACCGATGGAGCATCTTCGGCCTGTCGGTGGTGATGGTCATCGCCCTTCTGATCATCGAAGGCGTGTTAGGCGCGATCGGGATCACGCGCGGCTTCAACTTCATGGCCGTGGCGGCCACCATGGCCTCCCCGGCCATGGTGATCGGCGCAGGCGTCGTCTCGGGCCTGATCACCGCCATCGGCACGACCGTGCTGGCGACCCTCTATGCGGAGCTGCGCGAGCTGAAGGATGGGACGAGCGGCGAGAGCCTGGCCGAGATCTTCGACTAGACCTCGTCGAACTTGTCGCGGCGGCGGCGGCCCAGGAGGGCGCGCCGCTCCAGCCGCGCCCGCAGGGCGGCGTAGTAGGCGCTGAGGAACAGCCGATCGGCGACATCCGTCCGCCCCTCCCAGGCGATCTTCGTGCGGATCCGCCGCGCCACCTCGGCCACGGTGCGGCGGTCGCCGCGGCGCAGCACGCCCTCCAGCACGTGCAGTTCCTTGATCCCATAGGCGTCCACCTGCGCCTCGCTGAAGGTGACGCCGCCCGCCGCCGGCCCCGCCTCGGCCAGGTCGGGGTGTAATGCGATCTTGGGCGCCTTGATCACCATGGTCCCGGCCGCCAGGTCGCCCAGCCGCAGCCGGTCGCGGTTGAACAGCGGGAAGATCACGAACACCGCGCTCCAGATCGCCCCTAGCGCGATCAGCGCCCCGTCCACCCCGGCCCCCTGCGCGAAGAAGAAGCTGGCCGGCAGGAAGACCTCCAGCTCGCGCATGGCGTTGCGCGCGAAGATCGCGTCCGCGGTCAGCCGGCCGCCGTCACGGGCGATCACCCGCAGGCCGAGCGCGCGCTTGCCGGGCGTCGCGGCCTGGGGCCCCAGTTCGAAGCCGATGAAGTAGGCGTTGCGCAGCAGGAAGGCGCCCAGCAGCCAGATCACCTCGGCGCCCTCCAGAGCCCAGGGGCTATGGGAGCCCCAGGCCGCCAGCAAGGTGAGCAGGGTGAAGCCGACCAGCACGGCCACGATGATCAGCGCATCCAGGATGAAGGCGCTCATCCGCTCGGCGTAGCTCGCGACGCGCAGGCGCAGGTCGACGCCTTCCGGCGTCACCAACGGCCGGGTCTCCGCCAGCGCGCCGGCGGCATACACCAGGACGGGCCGCTTGCCGGACCAGGATCTACTCATGCCGGCCGGCTCCGCCGCGGCCAAAAGAAATAGCCGCCCCATAGGACCGCCGTCAGGCCGGCGATGGCGTAGCGGGCGAGGTCCACGCGAACGAGCTGGCGCGCGAAGCCCTCCAGCAAGGCGGCCACGAACAGCATGACCACCACCCCGCCCATGACCATCGCCCCGCGGCGACCGGCGTGTCCGGCCGCCTCCACCCGCGTGCGCTCGCCCGGGAAGCTCACCGCCCAACCCATAGAGAGACCCGCCGCGCCGGCCAGCGTGATCGCGAACAGCTCCGTGACCCCGTGGATCATCAGCCAGCCGGCGGCCGGCGCCGCCAGGCCGCGCGATCCGAACAGCGCCAGGAAGGCCCCAAGCTGCGCGCCGTTGTAGGCCAGCAGCGCCGCCGTCGGGAGGCAGAGGGCGAAGCCCAGCGCGAAGGCGAAGAGCGCAATCTGCGCATTGTGGGTGAACAGGAAGGTGGCGAGCGCGCGCAGGCCCGCCTGGCCGTCCGGGTGGGCGTAGAGGGTGCTGCGCAAGAAGTCCGTTGAAGCCGAGGGATCGCGGCCCGCGGCCATCTCGGCCGGCATGAAGCTGTAGAACCAGTCGGCGTCCTGACGAACGAGCACGAAGCCGACGACCGCGGCCACCACGCCGATCGCCGCCGCCGCCAGGGTCTCACGCCAGAGGCTGCGCACCGCGGCGGGCCATTCGCTGGAAAAGAACCGCACCAGCCGCTCCAACGGCCGGGTGCGCGTCCCATAGACGAAGAAATAGGCCCGCGCGCACAGGCTCTCCAGATAGAGGATCAGGCTCTGGTC
>JAQGIX010000092.1 GCA_028290925.1 Phenylobacterium sp.
GACGTCGTCGGCCACCAGCAGCGCGCCTGACTTGTCCACCGTGACGCCGACCGGCCGCCCGAGCGCGTCGCCGTCGTCGTTGACGAAGCCGGTCAGGATGTCCTCGGTCTCTCCGGCCGGCATGCCCTTGTCGAATGGGACGAACACCACCTTGTAGCCGCTGCGCGGCTTGCGGTTCCAGGAGCCGTGCTGGCCGATGAAGGCGCCATTCACGTAGCGCTTGGGCAGCAGGTCGCCCTGGTAGAACACCAGCCCCAGCGAGGCGGTGTGCGGCCCCAGCGCATAGTCCGGCGCGATGGCCTTGGCGACCAGGTCCGGGCGCTGCGGCTGCACCCGACCATCGACGTGCTGGCCGTAGTAGCTGTAGGGCCAGCCATAGAAGCCGCCGTCCTTGACGCTGGTCATGTAGTCGGGCGGCAGGTCCGCGCCGATCTCGTCGCGCTCGTTGACCGCGGTCCACATGGCCCCGGTCGCCGGCTCGAAATCGAGGCCGTTCGGATTGCGCAGGCCCGAGGCGAAGATGCGCGTGCGGCCCGAGGCGATGTCGTACTCCCAGATCGCCGCCCGGCCGGCCTCGGCCGCCATGCCGTTGTCGCCGATGTTCGAGTTGGAGCCGACGGTGGCGTAGAGCTTGGTCCCGTCCCGGCTGGCGACCAGGTTCTTGGTCCAGTGGTGGTTGATCGGCCCGCCCGGCAGGTCGAACACCTTCTCGCCGGCGCCCTGAACCGCCGTCGCGCCTGCCGTGTAGGGGAATTTCACCACGCCGTTGTCGTTGGCCACATAGAGCGTGTCGCCGACCAGGGCCATGCCGAACGGCCGGGTGAGCCCCTGGGCGAACAAGGTCTTGGTCTCCGCCAGGCCGTCGCCGTTGGCGTCGCGCAGCAGGTAGATCTTGTTGGGGCTGGGCTTCTCCGCGCCCACCCGCTTCATGATGATCTTGGCGGCGATGGCCTCGATGCCCTTCGAGGTATGGTCCGCCGGGCTCGGCTCGGAGGCCGATTCCGAGACCAGCACGTCGCCGTTCGGCAGCACATAGGCCCAGCGCGGATGGTCGAGGCCTTCGGCGAAGCGGGTGACCGTGAAGCCCGGCGGGGCCTTGGGCGCGGCGCCGGCCGGCCAACCCACCGCCTTGGGGGTGTCGAACATCGGCAGGATGGACCTCTGCGGCGCCGGCAGCGGCGGGTTCGGCCCGAAGCCGGCCAGCGGATCGGGCGAGCCCTTCGCCTGACAACCGGCGATGACGAGGGCTGTGGCGGCGAGCAGGACGGTGCGCATCTCGGGCTTCTCCAGGGACGGTCGATTCAAGGGTAGGGGGCGGGCAAAAGCGCAACTATTCGCGTGGCCGCGGGGTTCTATCTTCGAGGGCTGAACGTTCGTAATCGGACATCAAATGAAAAGAGCTCTTCTGGTCGTGACCGCCGCGCTGGCGTTGTCCGCCTGCGCTGACAACATGGGCTACGGCCCCTACTTCGGCGGCGAGAGGGCCTACTACGACGACTACTACGGCCCCTTCTACAACGGCTACTGGGGCCGCGACGGCGGCTTCTACTATTCCGGCGGACGGGGTCGTCCCTATATCCGCGACGAGGCCAATCACTTCCGCCACGACATGCCGGGTGGCGGCTTCCATGGCGTCCGGACCCATTCGGGCTGGGTCGGCGGCCACGGCGGCGGCCATGGCGGCCATGGCGGCGGGCAGCACCACGGCGGCCACTAGGTCCCGCGGGCCGCGGGGAGGGTGACGCTGGGGCGCCGTTGCGCGGGCGCCAGAAACCCGCTGTGCTGGCCGCGGGAGAACGACCATGGATCTGACGCTGACGCCTGAGATGGCGGCGTTCCGGGACGAGGTGCGGGCGTTCCTGGAGGCGCATGCGGACGACTACGCGGGCGGCGCGCCCAAGGATGCGAAGGCCTGGCAGAAGCGCCTGATCGACAATGGCTACGCGGCGCGCACCATCCCGCGCGAATACGGCGGCTATGGCGCCGAGCCGGACATCCTGAAGTCGCGGATCATCGCAGAGGAATTCATGCGGGCCGAGGCGCCGCGCGGCCTCGCCGGCCAGGGCGTCTCCATGCTGGTGCCGACCCTGCTGGAAGTCGGCTCCGAAGAGCAGAAGTGGCAGTGGATCGGCCCGACGCTGCGCGGCGAGGTGGTCTGGTGCCAGGGCTACTCCGAGCCCGGCGCGGGCTCGGACCTGGCCAGCCTGCAGACCAAGGCCGTCGAGGACGGCGACGACTTCCTGATTTCCGGATCCAAGATCTGGACGAGCACGGCGCAGCTGGCGGACATGATCTTCTGCCTGGTGCGCACCGAGCCGGAGGCCGCCAAGCATGAGGGCATCAGCTACATCCTGTTCTCCATGAAGACGCCCGGCATCGAGGTCCGTCCGCTGACGACCATGACCGGCCAGGCGGAGTTCAACGAGGTGTTCTTCACCGACGTCCGCGTGCCCAAGGCCAATGTGGTGGGCGGGCGCGGGCGGGGCTGGTTCGTGGCCAACACCACGCTGAAGCATGAGCGCGGCATGCTGGGCGATCCCAACGCCACCGAGGCCAGGCTCAATTCGCTGATCGAGCTGATGAAGGCGGAGACGGTGGGGGCCGAGCGGATCATCGACAACCCGATCTTCCGCGACCGGCTGATGCAGCTGCAGGCCCGCGTCTTCTCGATGAAGTTCAACGGGCTTCGCCTGCTGACCGCGGCGCAGGCGGGCGAGAATTCGGGCCTCGCGGGCTTGGTCGTCAAGCTGCAGGGCTGCGAGCTCAACCACCAGATCGCGGCGCTGGCGATCGACGCGCTGGGCGAGCTCGGGATCCTCTACCACGACGGGCCGCATCTCAGGGCCAAGGGCGGCTGGCAGCGCAACTACATGTTCGATCTCGGCCTGATCATCGGCGGCGGCACGGCCCAGATCCAGAAGAACATCATCGCCGAGCGGGGCTTGGGGCTGCCGCGCGAACCCAGCCCGGCGAAGGGGTAGGGACCATGCGGTTCGCCCTCTCCCAAGAACAACGGATGTTGCAGGATAGTCTCGCCCGCACCCTCGCCGAGGCGAGCTCGCTGGAGCGGGTGCGGCGTTTCGCCGGCGACCCGAAGGACAAGGGCGCCGACATCTGGCAGGCCATGGCGGAGTTCGGCCTGGCCGGGATCGTGGTCCCCGAGGCGTTCGGCGGCCTTGGCCTGGGCCTGCTGGAGGCGGCGCTCGCCTCCGAGGCGCTGGGCGCGGCGGTGGCGCCGGTGGCCTTCATGGGCGTGGTGCTGGCGCCGATCGCCCTGATGCGCGGCGGGTCGGAAGCGCAGCGGGCGGAATGGCTGCCGAAGCTGGCCTCGGGCGAGGTCATGGCGGCGGCGGCGATCTCCGAGCCCATCGCGGGCCCTCGCGACGGCGCCGGGGTGACGGCGGCCGACGGCAAGCTCAACGGCAAGGCGCTCTTCGTGCCGGGCGGCCTGGCGGCCGGCCTGATCGTGGCGGCCGACCGGACCGGCGGCCTGCACCTGGTGCGCGGCGACGCCGCCGGCCTGACGCGCACGCTGATGCCCGGGATCGACGAGACGCGGCGGCTGGCGGAGCTGAGCTTTATCGACACCCCGGCCGAGCCGCTGGTCTCGAACGAGGCGCTCGGGGCCTTGCGCGACGCCGCCTGGGTGATCCTCGCGGCGGACACCCTGGGCGCATCCCAGGTCATGCTCGACAAGGCCGTCGCCTACGCCAAGGAGCGGCGGCAGTTCGGGCGGGTGATCGGCTCCTTCCAGGCGGTGAAGCACCTGTGCGCCGAGATGGCCGCCGAGCTGGAGCCGGCCCGGGCGCTGGTCTGGTACGCCGCCTACGCCTTCGACCACGCGCCGGACGAGGCCTCGCTGATGGCGGCGCACGCCAAGGCGCACCTCTCCGAGATCAGCCGCTTCATCGCCCGCACCTCGACGGAGGTGCACGGCGGCATCGGCATGACCGACCTCCTGGGCCTGCACTACTGGTTCAAGCGCATCGGGATGAACCGCCAGCTGCTGGGCGGGCCGGAGAAGGTCCGCGAGATGGCGGCCCGCGCGCAGGGGCTCATCCCGGCCTAGGCGTGCGCCGGCGGGACGCGCTGCGCCCAGGGTTGGGCGGCTTCCAGCTCATAGGCCAGCTCGAACAGCATCCGCTCCTGGCCGGCCCGGGCCGAGAACATGGTCCCTATGGGCAGTGCTTCCTCGGTCCAGAACAGCGGCACGCTCATGGTCGCGGCGCCGGCGATGTTGTGCAGCGGGGTGTAGCCCACATACTCCTTCAGCCGGCCGACCAGGGTGTCGAAGGGCACGCTCGGCCCGACTTCCCCGAGCTTCGCCGCGGGCGTCGAGAGCACCGGCGAGAGCACCACGTCGAACTGGTGGGCCGGGAACCAGGTGTCATAGGCGAGCGCGTCGGCCTCCAGCCGCTGCATCGCGGCGGGCAAGGCGTCCGGCGCCGCCTTCCGGAACATCTCGACCATGCCCAGGCTGAAGGGCTCCATCAGGCTCGCGTCCGGCGCGCGGCCGGCGGCCCGTGCGACCTCCGCCGCATCCTGCGCCGCGCCGGCCGCCCACAGCAGCAGGAAGTCGTCGATGAACTGCGCGCCGTCGTCCGGCCAGTGGGTCGGCTCCACGTGGTGGCCGAGGCTCGCCACCAGCCTGGCGGCGCTCATGGTGGCGGCGAAGACCTCCGGCGAGGGGCTGTGGCCCATGCCGTTCTCCATCAGCAATCCTATGCGCAGCCGCCGCTTCGAGGGCGCGGTCACCAGGCCCACGGGCGCATAGCGGGCGCCGGCCGCGGCGTCCTCGGTGAGCGCGAACAGGGCCGCCGAATCCCGGACGCTGCGCGACAGCACGTGGCGGGCGCTGAGGTCGGAGATCTTGGTCTCGTCGCGCGTGCCGATCATCCTGCCGCGGGACGGCTTCAGCCCGAACAGGCCGCAGTTTGAGGCCGGGATGCGGATCGAGCCGCCGCCGTCGCTCGCCTGGGCGACGGGGACGACGCCCGAGGCGACGGCGGCCGCCGCCCCGCCCGAGGAGCCGCCGGAGGACCGCGTCAGGTCCCAGGGATTGTGCGTTGCGCCGGTGGCCAGGGGCTCGGTGGTCGGCAGGAAGCCGAACTCCGGCGTCGCCGACTTGCCGAGGATCACCAGGCCCGCGCGGTCGAAGGCCGAGATGTAGGGCGTCTGGCTGGTGGCTGGCGGCCGCAGCGACCCCGAGCGCGATCCGGCGCGGGTGGGCAGGCCGGCGTAGTCTTCCAGGTCCTTGATCAGGAACGGCACGCCGCCGAACGGGCCGGCGGGCGACCCCGTCTTGGCCTTGGCGATCGCCCGGTCGAAGTCCGAGTTGACGATGAAATTGAGGACCGGCTGCAGGGCCTCGGCGCGGGCGATGGCGGCCTGGACCACTTCGGCGGCGCTCACCTCGCCGCGCCTGATCATGGCGGCGGTCTGGGTGGCGTCGGGCCA
>JAQGIX010000119.1 GCA_028290925.1 Phenylobacterium sp.
GCGTCTCCTGTCGCTGCCGGTCGCGGTGAAGCAGGCGCACGACCTCGGCCACGTGAATTACATCTTCCACGGCGCGGCGCCCTGCCCGCCGGAGGTGAAGCTGGCGATGATCGAGTGGTTCGGCCCGATCGTGAACGAGTACTACGCGGGGTCCGAGGGCGGCGCGGTCTTCGTCATCGACAGCCACGAGTGGTTGAAGAAACCAGGATCGGTCGGACGGCGGCCGGCGCTGCTGGGCTCCAGGATCCTCGACGAGCAGGGCAATGAGTGCCCGCCCGGCGTGCCCGGGACCATCTACCATCAGCTGCCGCCGGGCGGCGGCTTCACCTACTTCAAGGACGAGGCCAAGACGCTCAAGAACCGGGTGGGCGACCACTTCACCCTGGGCGACGTCGGCTACTACGACGAGGACGGCTACCTGTTCCTCACCGGCCGCGACGCCGAGACGATCATCTCCGGCGGGGTGAACATCTACCCGCAGGAGATCGACAACGAGCTGATCAAGCACGACGCCGTGGCCGATTCATCGACGGTCGGCGTGCCGCACGCCGAATGGGGCGAGCAGGTCAGGGCGGTGATCCTGCTGAAGGCGGGCTACGCGCCGTCCGAAGAACTGGCGGAGGAGATCCTCGGCTTCGCCCGCGCCAACCTGCCGGGCTTCAAGGTGCCTCGCGGCGTGGATTTCGTGACCGAGCTGCCGCGCTCGGAAGCCGGCAAGATCCAGCGCAACAAGGTCCGCGCCCCCTACTGGGAAGGCCGCGCCCGGCAGATCTGAGCCGGGCTCAGCCGGCGATGTGCGCCAGGGACTCGGCGAAGGCGATCCAGCCGGGCGTGGTGCTGAGCGGCCCGCGCAGCACCACCACGGCGGTGATGATCGCCGCGCCGGCCAGCCAGGCCGGATGCGGCCGCCCGCGGGTGCGCCAGTCGTAGACCACGCCGGCCACGATCAAGAGCTCGAGGAGCAGGCTGGGGACCAGGGCGATGGCCATCGGCGGGGGCGGGCCGATCCCCGGGCGCAGGCCGGGCCCGCCGCCGGTGGCCAGCACGAAGAACACCCGGGCCAGGGCCGCCTGCAGCAGCGAGATGGTGGCCAGCAGGATCAGCCGCTTGTGCGTCTCGGGTCGATTGATGTTGGCGATGGCGGCGATGAAGAAGCCCGCGAACAGCCCGATGGCGGTCATCGGCACCAGCAGGAAGCCGCGGGACTTGTCGCCATATCCCGCCGCCAGCCCGACCTTCATCGAGTAGATCGCCGCGGTGATCCCCAGCACGACCATGGCCGAGCCGAGCGCGATGCCGGCCAGGCCCCAGGCGCGGTGGTGATCCAGCCGGCCGTTGGCGGCGAGCAGGGTCTGCGACAGCAACAGCAGCGTCCAGGCGGAGAACAGCACGGCGTGGATGTGGAGCAGCGGCGGCCCGACGAAGGTGCCCGGCGCGAGCTGCAGCCAATAGGTCGGGGCGAAGCCGCCGAAGGCGATGAGCGCGCAGGCGCCCGCCATCCAGACGTAGAAGTAGCCGGTCCTCGCGCGGGCCGGATTGATCGCGGCAGCCACCATGTCGACACCCCTGTCTGTCCACATCGAACATGCCATCGTTCGCCGAGTTCTGCTATCCCACCGGGCCGGCCAGGGCCGCGGGTTGGCGCCGCAGGCCGGGAGGCCCTAGGCTCCGCTGGCCCCGGGGAGGGGCCGCCATGACGCTCGACCGCCGAGACTTCCTGCTGGCCGCGGCGGCTTCGGCCGCAGCCCTGCCCGCCGCCGTCGCCCGCGCCAGGGCGATCGACGCCCACGTCCGCACGGGCACGATCGCCGACGTCGAGCACGTGGTGGTGTTCATGCAGGAGAACCGCAGCTTCGATCACTACTTCGGCTCGATGCGCGGGGTGCGCGGGTTCGGCGACCGCTTCCCGGTCCCGCTGCCGGGCGGCCGCACGGTCTGGACCCAGGCCAACAAGGAGGGGCCCGGCAAGCCGGCGCTGGTCTCCCCCTTCCCGCTGAACACCGCCCAGACGTTCGCCCACATGCGGGTGGAGGGCACGCCGCACAACTGGACCGACGCCCAGGACGCCTGGGATGAGGGGCGCATGCATCGCTGGCCGGCGGTGAAGGGCGAGCACGCCATGGGCCACTATGTGGCGGGCGACATCCCGTTTCAGTTCGCTCTGGCTGACGCCTTCACCGTCTGCGACGGCTACTTCGGCTCGATGCAGTGCGGCACCAATTCCAACCGGCTGTTCCTGTTCACCGGGACCAATGATCCCGCGGGAGCCGGCGGCGGCCCGGCGATCAGCAATTCGCACGACAGCTTCCCTGAGGCCGGCGGCGCGGCCGAGCCCTATCGGTGGACGACCTACCCCGAGCGGCTGCAGGCGGCCGGGGTCTCCTGGCGCATCTACCAGGACATGGCCGACCTGTTCTCCGACAACCCGCTGGTGGGCTTCAAACAGTACCGCGACGCCCACAATGCCGCGCCCGGCTCGGACCCCCGGCTGGCCCGCGACGGGCTGACGACCTACCGCCTCGACCGCCTGAAGGCCGACGTGCTGGCCGGGAGCTTGCCGCAGGTCTCCTGGATCGTGGCGGGCGCCAAGGAGTCCG
>JAQGIX010000120.1 GCA_028290925.1 Phenylobacterium sp.
GCCGCGGCCAGCGGCATTTGTAGAGCTTGCCGGTGGCCGAGGCCGTCACCCAGGCGTCCATCATGTCCGCCCCGCCGAAACAGATGTTGGTGCACAGCAGGTCGGGGAAGGCGAAGTGCTCGGTGGCGCCGTCGGGCGAGAAGGCGGTGATCCCGCCGTTGATGATGGTGGCCACGCAGACCTTGCCGCCGGCTTCCACCGCCAGGCTGTCGAGGTAGCAGAAGTCGGGCAGGTTCCTGACCACCCGGCCGGGTGCGAAGCCGGGCGGCGGCGCCAGTTCGCCGGGGCCGGCCACGTCGAAGGCCCACAGGCGGGCGAGCTGGGTGTCGGCCAGGTAGACCACCGTCTCGTCGGGCGACAGGCCAATGCCGTTGGGCGAGATCAGGTGGTCGCGCTGGCGGCTGATGTGGGAGCCGTCCGGCTTGGCGTAGTAGATGCCGCCGAACTTGCGGCCGTCGGGCGTCGAGCAGCCGTGGTCGGAGAACCAGATGCCGCCTTGCTTGTCGAACACCAGGTCGTTGGGGCCCACCAGCCGCTTGCCGTCGCAGGCTTCGTAGAGGGTGGTGAGCTTGCCGCTCGCCAGGTCGAAGCGCTGAATGGAGCCGCCCTGGTGGCTGGCCGGCGTGGGGCCGGGGATGGTCAGGCCGCCCACGTCCAGCCACTCGAAGGAGCCGCCGTTGTTGGTGATGTAGATGGCGCCGTCCGGGCCGATGGCCGCGCCGTTCGGGCCGCCGCCGGTCTCGACCAGCACCGTCTTCGCGCCGTCAGGCGTCACCCGTGTGAGTCGCTGGCCCTTGATCTCGGTGAGGATGATCGAGCCGTCGGCCATGGCGATGGGGCCTTCGGGGAATTCCAGGCCCTCGGTGACCAGTTGGATGTCCATGGCGCTCCCTGTCTTTTCTTTGATCGTTTGAGGCGGACTATAAGGAAGCTTCAGCGCCGTTCCAGCACCCGGAAGGTGAAGGCGTACTCATCCACCTCGGAGGCCGGGTGAGCCTCGCGGCGCACCTCGCGCCACTGGCCCTCGTCGAGCGCCGCAAGCGTCACGTCGCCATCAACCTCGGCCTCCACCTCGGTGAGATAGAGCCGCTGAGCCTTGGCCAGCGCCAGCTCGAACACCGAGGCGCCGCCGATCACGCAAATCTCCTCGGCGCCGTCGTCCTGAGCCTGCTCGCGGCCGATCTGCACGGCCTCGGAGAGGTCCTCGCAGACCACCGCGCCGCGGGCGGTGAAGCTCTGGTCGCGGCTGAGCACGATGTTGGTGCGGCCGGGCAGCGGTTTCCTGGGCAGGCTCTCCCAGGTCTTGCGGCCCATGATCACCGGCTTGCCCAGGGTGACCTGCTTGAAGATCGCCAGGTCCGACTTCAGCCGCCAGGGCAGGGCGCCGTCCTTGCCGATCACGCCGTTGCGGGCGCGGGCGATGGGACCGGCGGAGAGGAGGACCAGGGGCATGACGCGGTCTTAGCCCGGCCGCGGCCACGCCGTCACGCGCCGCGGTTGCCAAGCGGCCATGGCGGTCCCAGGTAGTCGGAGGTCGGGACTATCGGCAAGGAGGCCAAGATGATCCGCAAGGCGAACGCCGTCTGGAACGGCTCGGGACGCGACGGGACCGGCCGGCTGACCACCGCCTCCGGCGTGCTTTCCGACGCCAACTATGGCTACAAGACCCGCTTCGAGAACGAGCCGGGGACCAATCCGGAGGAGCTGATCGCCGCCGCCCACGCCGGGTGCTTCAGCATGGCGCTGGCCTTCGGGCTGCAGGGCGCGGGCTTCACGCCGACCGAGATCCGCGCGGAAGCCGCGGTCAGCCTCGATCCCGACGGTCCGGGCTTCAAGATCAGCCGCTCGGCGCTGACGCTGCGCGCCAAGGTCCCGGGGATCGACGCGGCGAAGTTCCTGGAGCTGGCGCAGGCGGCCGAGAAGAACTGCCCGGTGTCCAAGGTGCTGAACGCCGAGATCACGCTCGACGCGCAGCTGGAGCCTTAGGCGACCTTCTCGTCCAGCCAGACGAGCCACTTGGCGCGGACCGCCGCTTCCGGGTCGATGCCGAAGCGGCGGCAGTAGAGCAGCAATTGGCAGAGCACATCGGCGACCTCGTCGGCGCGGGCCTGCTCGGGCGCGCCGCCCCGGCCACGGCCGGAGAGCTTCAAGTGCGCCTGGGCGAGCTCGCCCAGCTCCTCCTGCAGCTTGATGAGGAACCAGTCGTCGTTGCGCTCGATGCCGTACTTGCCGGCGTAGATGTCCGAGATCTCCGCCGCCGCGTCGGAGAGCGCGCCGAGGGTCAGCGGCGCGGCCATCAGACGGCGATCGGGGCCGGGATCGACTTGTGCGCCTGATAGCCCTCGAGCTGGAAGTCCTCGTACTCGAAGGCGAAAAGGTCGGTCTTGTCGGCCACCGTCAGGGTGGGCAGGGCCAGGGGCTCGCGGGTGAGCTGCAGCCGGGCCTGGTCGATGTGGTTCAGGTAGAGGTGGGCGTCGCCCAGGGTGTGGACGAACTCGCCGGGCTGGTAGCCGGTGACCTTGGCCATCATCAGGGTGAGCAGGGCGTAGCTGGCGATGTTGAACGGCACGCCGAGGAACGCGTCGGCCGAGCGCTGGTAGAGCTGGCAGCTGAGTTTGGCCGGTCCTGTTTCGCTGGGCGCCACGAAGAACTGGAACAGGCAGTGGCAGGGCGGCAGGGCCATGTCGTCCACCTCGGCCGGGTTCCAGGCCGAGACGATGTGGCGGCGCGAATTGGGGTTGGTCTTCAGGCTCTCCAGGACGCCCGCGATCTGGTCGATCACCCGCCCGTCCGGGGCGCTCCAGGAGCGCCATTGCTTGCCGTAGACCGGGCCGAGCTCGCCGGTCTCGCGGTCGGCCCATTCGTCCCAGATCGAGACGCCGCGCTCCTGCAGCCAGCGGACATTGGTGTCGCCGCGCAGGAACCACAGCAGCTCCAGGATGATCGACTTCCTGTGCAGCTTCTTGGTGGTGAGGAGCGGGAAGCCCTTGGCGAGGTCGAAGCGCATCTGCCGGCCGAACACGCCGAGGGTGCCGGTGCCGGTGCGGTCGCCGCGCTCCACCCCGTTGGCCAGGATGTCGGCGAGCAGGTCCAGGTACTGCCGCTCGGGGTGGTCGAGCGGCGCCTGGTAGCGATCGGCGATGGAGATGGGGATGGGCGCGTTCATCGAAAGTGATTCGGGACCGATTCGCTTAACGCGCAAATGCTGGGTGACGACGCTCCACAGAAATCAACCCCCGAAGCCGCCCTCGTCGAGGAAGGCCTGCTCGTTGGGGGTGGTGATCCGGCCGAGCGCTGCGTTGCGGTGCGGGAAGCGGCCGAAGCGGACGATGATGTCGCGGTGCAGCTCGGCCCACTTCAGGGTGTCGGCGTCACCGAGCTCGCGGGCCAGGCGGACGGCCTCGTCCTGCTCGGCGAGGTCCTCGGCATGCTCGAAGGGCAGGACGAAGAAGCCTTGCAGCACCGGCTCGACCTGCCGGTGGAAGCCGGCGACGACGGCGGCGCGGGCGAGGCTGCGGGCCTTGCCGTCGGTGGCGAAGGCGTGGCCGGAGCCGCGGTAGAGGTTGCGGGGGAACTGGTCGAGCAGCAGCAGCAGGGCCAGCGCCCCCTCGGCGGTCTGCGACCACCCGTCGTATTGGCCGCGGGCGGCGGCGTGGTGCACCGGTTCGAACTTCAGCCGTATCGCGGCGTCGAAGCGGTCGGACTTCTTGAACCACGTGGCGGGGCCCGCCTCGCGCCAGAAATGCAGGATGTCGTTCGGATTGGCGACCACGCCCAAGCTCCAGATCACGGCGGCACAGTTGGTGCAGGCCCGGGTTTCGTTCAAGCACGGTTCAGCCGATATGGCTTAACAGCGATGTTGACGAGGGGCGTTCTGGGCCCGGGATCCCCGGGCCCGCGAGGGTTGAGACGATGAAGACCAAGATCGCCGCGTTCGCGCTGCTGCTGATGGCGGGGGCCGCCCCCGCAGCCTTCGCCCAGGA
>JAQGIX010000141.1 GCA_028290925.1 Phenylobacterium sp.
GGCGGCGGGGATAGTGCCGGCCGCCCACGCCAGCGACGGCGGCGGCTCGATCCGTATCCCGGCCTCCTGCTGCGGCCTGTTCGGCATGAAGCCGTCGCGCGGCCGCGTCTCCTTCTCGCCGGCGGGCGAGGGCTGGGCGGGGGCCTCGATCCAGCACGCGGTGACCCGCTCGGTGCGCGACAGCGCCGCCCTGCTGGACGCGGTCTGCCAGCCGCAGCCGGGAGATCCCTATTTCCTCAGTCCCCCGGAGCGGCCCTTCGCCGACGAGGCGCGCCGCGAGCCGGGCAAGCTGCGCATCGCGGTCTTCGCGGGCTCGCTCACCGCCGGGCGCACGATCGATCCGGAGTGCGAGGCCGCCGTGCGCGACGCCGCGCGGCTCTGCGACAGCCTCGGCCACCATGTGGAGGAGGCGAGCCTGCCGGGCGACCATTCGGCGATGCAGGCGGCGGCCGGCGTGGTCATGGCCGCCAGCGTCGGAGCCAATATGGACGCCGAGGCTGAGCGCCGCGGCCGGCCGGTGGAGGACGGCGATGTGGAGGGCCTGACCATGGCCGCCTACCGCCGCGGCCAGGGCACCCGCGCGCCGGACTATGTGCGCGCCGTCCAGACCCTGCACGCCTACGGCCGGGCCGCCGCCGAGCTGTTCGAACGCTACGACGTCTTCCTGCTCTCGACGCTGGGCCGCCCGGCCATCCCCGTCGGCTGGATCTTCGAGGATCCGAAGCAGATCACCGAGCGGCTGTTCTCGTTCATGCCCAACACCCAGGCGTTCAACAACTCCGGCCAGCCGGCCATGACCGTGCCGCTGGCCTGGAGCGCGTCCGGCTTGCCGATCGGGGTGCAGTTCGTGGCCAGGACCGGGGAGGAGGCCATGCTGTTCCGCCTGGCCGGTCAGCTGGAGCAGGCCAGGCCCTGGTTCGACAAGGTGGCCCCGCTCTAGCCGCGGACCCAGGGCCGGGCCCCTACGGAACCGGCCGCCCCTCGCTGGCGCAAGCCTATCGGCCGCGTTAGAGCCTCGTCTAAGCCCTGGCCCAATCGAAGACGAGGGAGACGATGCCGTCCTGGACCGCGATCGCGCCGATCCTGATGCTGATCGCTTCAAACGTGTTCATGACCTTCGCCTGGTACGGCCAGCTGAAGGTGGAGCACCGGGCGCTGTGGCTGATCGTCCTGATCAGCTGGGGCATCGCGTTCTTCGAGTACTGCCTGGCGGTTCCCGCCAACCGGATCGGCCGGGCGGTCTATTCGCCGGCCGAGCTGAAGGCCATGCAGGAGGTGATCACGCTCGCCGTCTTCGTGGCCTTCTCGGTGACCTGGCTGAAGGAGCCGGTCACGGCCAACCACCTGGTCGGCTTCGGCCTGATCGCCGCGGGCGCCTTCGTCGTCTTCAAGGGCCCGTTCTAGCCCATCGGCAGGATCGCGGCCTTCATCTCGCGGGCGGTCCGCGCCCAGCTCAGCTCGCTGAGCGTCTGGGCGCCGAGCAGGCCGCGTCTGCGGGCCTCGTCGCGATCAGCGTAGGCCGCCTCCAGGGCCTCGACGACCTCCTCGATGTCGCTTTCTCCCCAGCTTGGCGCCCCATCGAGACGCGCCTCTCGGCCCGTCAGCTCGCCCTGCCGCGCCAGCGGATAGCAGTTCGCGCCCTCAATCAGGTCCAGGTGGCCCGTGTTCTGCGACAGGATGGTGGGCACGCCGCAGGCCATGACCTCCATCGCCACCAGGTTGGTGCCCGGCTCGCAACGGTTGGGGAAGACCGCCACGTCCATCTCGCGCAGGAGCTCCGGCAAGGCGGCGTTGGGGACCATGCCAAGGTCCAGCACGTTGCCGGCCGGGACGCCGCTCTCCACCGCCCAGGCTTCGACGTCGACGCGCCCATCCGGGCGGAAAATGACGGGGGCCGCGAGGCCCGAGACATCCAAACCCCGCGCCACCTCGGGCCAGGGACTGTGCCAGGCGGTGACCAGCAAGGCCTCCGGATGGCGCGCGGCGAAGATGCGGAAGGCGGCGAGCACAATGTCCTGGGCCTTGCGGCGCTCCAGCTTGCCGCCGCTGAACACCAGAAAACGGTCGCCCAGCAGGCCGCGTCGCGGGGCCGGGTGGAAGAGCGCCGGATCGATCCCCTGCAGGACGGTCGTCACCTTCTCGATCCCGTGGACCCGCAGGAGGTCCTCATTCCACGCCGCGCCGGCCACCACCAGGTCGTAGCGTTTCAGATGCTCCACCGCTTCCGGAGACAGTTGCGGCGACATGAAGAAGACGACGCCCACCGTGGGGCGCCCGGTCAGCGCGACCCCGTGGGCGCCCGGGGCGGCGTTGGCGTTGTCGTCGAGGCTGAGGAGCACCGGGCCGGTGCTCTGGGCCGCGCCGTCGGCGTGCGCCTTGAGCGATCCGACGAGCTCGGCCGTGTCCCTCAGGAATGGCCCGAGCAACTGCTGGCTCAAGGGATCCATAGCCACGTTTCCTGACTTCACCGGATGGGCGCAGACCGCCTTGATGTCGACGTCCCGCGACCATTGCAGGGCGAGGTTCAGCCCATAGACCCCCCAGCCGTGGAAGCTGGTGACTTCCCAATTGAGGACGACAGAACGGCGCACGGCGACAACTCCCATGCGCCTGCGGGCGGCGCGGGGTTGTGGCTAGCACGACCCGCCGCTATGCGGGAGCCAGACCCATGACACAGCCCGCCGACATCCCCGCCGCCGACCGCTACCAGCGCCTCGACGCCTTCCTCGGCAAGCTGCACGGCGACATCTATCCGGAGACGCCCACCGAGGGCCACTCGACGATCAGCCGCGAGATGTTCTCGCGGCTGCAGCAGCAGCTCCCCCTGCCGCCGGCGGCCGCGGTGCTGGACGTGGGCTGCGGCCAGGGTGTCGGGCTTGAGCTGTTCAAGGCCGCGGGGCTTCAGCCGCTGGGCATCACGCTCGGCCCGGACGTGGAGGCCTGCCGCGCCAAGGGCCTGGACGTCGTCGAGATGGACCTGTCGTTCCTGGATTTCGAGGACGGCCGGTTCGACATGGTCTGGTGCCGCCACGCCCTGGAGCACAGCGTCTTCCCGTTCTTCACCCTGTCGGAGATGCACCGGGTGCTGAAGCCGGGCGGCGTGCTCTATGTGGAGGTCCCGGCGCCCGACACCTCTTGCCGCCACCAGACCAATCCCAACCACTACAGCGTGCTGGGCAAGTCCATGTGGATGGAGCTGATCCGCCGGACCGGCTTTCCGGAGATCATCGCCCTCGACATCCACTTCCCGACCGGCGCCGGCCCGGACACCTACTGGGCTTTTATGATGAGGAAGCCGGTCTAGGCCCCCGCCGCCTCGGCGAGGGCCCCGACTCGACTACGGCCTCAGGCCGCCGCGGCTTGCGCGGACGCGCCGAACTTCACGAGGTTCAGCGCGGCGC
The DNA here is from genome assembly GCA_028290925.1 of Phenylobacterium sp. GTDB lineage: Bacteria > Pseudomonadota > Alphaproteobacteria > Caulobacterales > Caulobacteraceae > Phenylobacterium. Next base: position 3,402 of record JAQGIX010000141.1, read on the forward strand.
CGGCGATCACGAACGACACCAGCAGGTAGCCCGCGTTGATCTCGAGCAGCTGCAGGCTCATGCCCATGTAGAGGTACTCCAGCGACTGGGTGGTGAGGCTGAAGAAGAACCAGGCCGCGACCGCGGTCATGACGGCCGCGCCGAGCGTGGCGGCGCCCACCCGGTTGATCAGCCAGGCCAGGCCGGTGACGCAGACCAGAGTATTCACAACCCCGATGGCCATCAGCATGTTCTGGTTGGACATGTCAGGGGTGTGCCCCATGGCGGCCACCCAAGCGTTGCGGAACAATGGGCCGTACCAGAGCATGCCCAGACCTTCCAACAATACGACCGCGATGATCACGGCGATCCAATTGACGCCTTTCAGCATTGCGTTTTCTCCCGATTTAGACGGCGTTCTTCTCTTGACGACTCAAGGGCCGCCGTCTTCGCCCTGCGCGGAGGGTTACGCCAATAACGGCGTTTGGCGAGGATTTCTTGGACGGCGGGCCTTAGGCGGCGGGCCTCGAGAGCGCCAGGTCCTTCATCTGCCGGGCGGTTTCGCGCCAGCTCATGGCGGCGAGCTTGGCCGCGCCCCTCGCGCCGCGCCGGCGGGCGTCCTCGCGGTCCTGGAAAGCCTGTTCCATCGCCGCCACGAGCTCCTCGGTGGAGCTCTCGCCCCAGCCTCCGGCGGCGCCGTGGGGCGCGCCCATGCCGCCCACCGCCTCCTGCTCGCGCAGGACATAGCAGTTGTCGTCCTCGATCAGGTCGAGGTGGCCGGTGTTGGCGGACAGCACGGTAGGCGTCCCGCAGGCCATGGCCTCCATGGCCACCAGGTTGGTGCCGCCCTCGGCGCGGTTGGGGAACACCGCCAGGTCCATCTCGGCCAGCACCTGGGGCATGGCCATGTTGGGGATGCGCCCGAGGTCGAGCACCTGGTCGCGGCGGACGCCGTTCGCCTCGGCCCAGCCGGGCACGTCCACGGCGCCGTCGGCCCGGAACACCACCGGCGCGGTCCGGCCGGACTGCTCGGTGGCCCGCGCCAGCTGCGGCCAGGGGCAGTGCCAGGCGGTGACCAGCAGCGCCTCCGGGTGGCGCTCGGCGAAGACGCGGAACGCCGCCATGACGATGTCCTGGCCCTTGCGCAGCTCCAGCTTGCCGCCGCTGAACACGCAGAAGCGGTCGCCCAGCCAGCCGTTGCGCGGCCCGGGCCGGAACAGGCTGACATCGACGCCCTGCAGGACGGTGCGGACGTTGGAAAGGCCGTGGGCCTGCAGCACCTCGGCGTTCCAGGTGGAGCCGGCCACCAGCACGGGGTAGGCGGCGGCGCGGGCGACGGCCTCGGGCTCCAGCTGCGCGCTCTCGAGGAAGAAGACGCCGACGTCCGGCTGGCCGCGCAGCGTCGCGGTTTCGCCCGGCCGCGCCCGCTGGAAATCGCCGTTGAGCGAGACCAGCAGCGGCGCATCCACGCCCACCTCGCGGCCGCCGAGTTCGGCGAGCTGCGCCTGGAATCCGGCGCTGTCGGCCCACACCGGCCGGATCGCCTGCTGGCGCAAGGGATCGAGCGCCAGCTGGTCGGGCAGGATCTGGCGCGTGCAGATCGGCTGCAGGTCGGGATCGCACGCCCAGGCCAGCGCCAGGCTAAGGCTATAAACGCCCCAGCCGGTGAAGCTCGACAGGTCCCACCCGATGAATATCGGCCGCCGCACGCCTGATCCGCTCCCCTAAGCCCCCGAAGCCGCGACATGGCCCAGGGCCGGGCCGATGCGCAAGGAAATGCGCGCGAGCGCTTTGGCGAACCGCAGCGTTCGGCCTATATGCCCGCTTCCTCTCGCTCGCCGCGCCTGAAGGGCCTCCGAAGACCCCATGTCCCGCATCCTCATCACCTCGGCTCTGCCCTACATCAACGGGATCAAGCACCTGGGGACGCTGGCGGGCTCGATGCTGCCGGCCGACGTCTACGCCCGGTACCAGCGCGCCCGCGGCCGCGAGACGCTGTACATCTGCGCCACCGACGAGCACGGCACGCCCACCGAGCTGGCCGCCGCCGAGGCCGGGATCGCACCGGCCGACTACTGCGCCGAGATGCACCGCATCCAGTATGAGCTGGGCCGGAAGTTCGGCCTGTCGTGGGACCACTTCGGCCGCTCGTCCTCGCCGCAGAACCACCGGCTGACCCAGCGCTTCGCCCAGACGCTGTGGGAGAGCGGCTTCGTCGAGGAGCGGGTGACCCAGCAGGTCTATTCCCTGGCCGACAAGCGCTTCCTGCCGGATCGCTATGTGATCGGAACCTGCCCGCACTGCGGCTACGGCGCCGCCCGCGGCGACCAGTGCGAGAACTGCACCCGGGTGCTCGATCCCGCCGACCTGATCCAGCCGCGCTCGGCGATCTCCGGCTCGACCGAGATCGAGATCCGCGATTCCAAGCACCTGTTCCTGCGCCAGTCGCTGTTCGCGCCGAAGCTGCGCGAATGGATCGAGGGCAAGAAGGGCGAGTGGCCGCTGCTGGTCACCTCCATCGCGCTCAAGTGGCTGGACGAAGGGCTGCAGGACCGCGGCATCACCCGCGACCTCGCCTGGGGCGTGCCGGTCAACGCCATGGAGTGGGGGCCGAACCCCGACGGCCTGCTGCCGGACGCCGTGGGCCTGGCCGACAAGGTGTTCTACGTCTGGTTCGACGCGCCCATCGAATACATCGCGGCCACCTGGGAATGGGCGGATGCGGCCGCCGCCGAGGCCGGCCGGACGCCGAACGACGGCGACTGGGAGCGCTGGTGGCGGCTGCCCGCCGCGGCCGACGTCACCTATGTGGAGTTCATGGGCAAGGACAACGTGCCCTTCCACACCGTGGGCTTCCCCTGCACCCTGATCGGCGTCAACGAGCGGCGCGACGCCGAGGGCCGCTGGGCGGTGGTCAACAACAGCCCCTGGAAGCTGGTCGACCAGCTGAAGGGCTTCAATTGGCTCGACTACTACGGGGGCCGGTTCTCCACCTCGCAGGGCCGCGGCGTCTTCATGGACCACGCGCTCGAGCTCTTGCCGGCCGACTACTGGCGCTGGTGGATCATCGCCAATGTGCCGGAGACCTCGGACTCTAGCTTCGTCTGGGAGCAGTTCCAGGCGCAGGTGAACGCCGACCTCGCCGACGTGCTGGGCAACTTCGTCAACCGCATCCTGAAGTTCACCGAGAACCGCTTTGAGGGCCAGGTCCCGGCCGGCGGCGAGGCGGGCGACCTGGAGCGGCGCCTGGCCAAGGACGTGGCCGCCAAGCTCGCCGAGCTTACCGAGCACATGGAGGCGCGCGAGTTCCGCAAGTCGGCCACGGCGCTGCGCCAGCTCTGGGTGCTCGGCAACCAGTACCTCACCGAGGCCGCGCCCTGGACGGCGGTCAAGACTGATCCCGCCCGAGCGGCGATCGCGGTGCGCACCGGCCTCAACCTGGTGGCCCTGTTCGCCAAGGTCTCCGAGCCGTTCATCCCGTTCACCGCCGAGATCATCGCCGCCTCGGTGGGCGAGGGCTTCCCCAGCCGCTGGCCGGAGCCGGCCGCGGCGCTCGACATCCTGGAGTCCGGCCGGACGGTGAAGGCGCCCGACGTGCTGTTCCGCAAGATCGAGGACGCTCAGGTCGCCGAATGGATCGCCCGCTTCGGCGGGGCTGAGGCGGTGGTCGAGCCGGCCTGATCGCCTCCCGCGTTCACGGGGGAGGTGTGGGGCGGGCGAACTACTTTCGCTTGGCCGCTTCCGTCGGGCTAATGTCCAGCGGGCCGGGCATGACGTTGTTGTAGGTCTCCGTCTGGCCGGTGGCGGCGGCGACCGAGCGGACGCCCTCCCAGATCATGTGGCCGGCGACGTAGATCACGATCACCAGGCCGAGGTAGCCGATCCAGCGGAAGCGGTGCAACAGGCGCGCGATCCAGCTCGCCGCCACGCCCATCAGGGTGATGGAGAGCAGCAGGCCGCCGATCAGCACCCAGGGGTGCTCGCGCGCCGCGCCGGCCACGGCGAGCACATTGTCCAGCGACATGGTCAGGTCGGCGAGCAGGATCTGCAGCAGCGCCTGGCGCATGGACTTGGGCTTCGCCGCGGCCTTCGGAACGCCGCCGATGGCCACGCCGGTGGCCGCCTCCAGGGCGGCTTCGCCCTCCGCCTCCTCCTCGCGGCCCTGCCCGCGAAGCTCGCGCCACATCTTCCAGCAGACCCAGAGCAGCAGGAAACCGCCGGCCAGCAGCAGGCCCACCAGCTTCAGGAGCTGGGTGGCGATCAGCGCCAGGCCGATCAGCATCACCACCGCGCCGGCCAGCCCCAGCATGATCGCGCGCCGGCGCTGCGGCCGCGGCAGGCCGGCGGCCACCAGGCCCACGGCCACCGCGTTGTCGCCGGCCAGGGCCACGTCGATCAGCACCACCTGGAAGAAGGCGGTGACCGCGCCCGGGTCGATCATCGCGGGGAGGGCCATGCCGCCGGGCTACCGCGCCCGGGCGGCTTCATAAAGCGCCACCGCGGCGGCGGCCGAGACGTTCAAGCTCTCGAAGCCGCCGGGCATGGGGATCCTGGCCAGCTCGTCGCAGTGCTCGGAGACCAGCCGCCGGAGGCCCTCGCCCTCGGAGCCCAGCACCAGCACGGTGGGCCGGCCGTCCAGCACCTCGGCCAGCGGCCGCTCCGCCTCGCCGCTCAAGCCCACGGCCCGCCAGCCGGCGTCGGCCAGCTCCTCCAGCGCGCGGGACAGGTTGACCACCCGGGCCACCGGCACGCGGTCAAGCGCGCCGGCCGCGGCCTTGGCGAGCGCGCCCGTGAAGCGCGGCGCGTGGCGATCCTGCAGCACGACGCCCGCCGCCCCGAACGCCGCGGCCGAGCGCAGAATCGCCCCGACGTTCTGCGGATCGGTGACCTGGTCGAGCATCACGATGACGGCGCCGGGCCCGCCCACGAAGTCCTCGAGGCTGACGGTCTCCAACGCTCCGGCCTGCAACGCGACGCCCTGGTGGCTGGCGCCCTGCGGCAGGGCCTGGGCGATCTGTGCGTTGTCGGCGGGCTCCAGGAGTTTCAGCTTTCCGAACTTGGCCTCGATCTGGCGAGCGCGGTCCGGCGTGGCCAGCAGCCGGACCGGCGGTCCGCGGCGGGGATTTTCCAGCGCCGCCGCCACGGCGTGCCAGCCCCAGATCCAGTCATCGGAGGCCGCCTCAGGCCGCCGCGCGAAGCGCTTATGCGGAGGGGTTTTTCCGCCTCGCCGGGCGTCGTTGCGTTCAAAGGTCGAGGCCACTATAAGACGCGCTCCAAATTGGGGCCCCGGGCGGGTCTTCCCCCGATCAGGACCATGCGTTCGGCGGTCTTTAAGCCCCTTCGCATCCCTCGGCGGAAGTCTTTTGTTCGAGGCTTCAATGAAGCTCCGCGCGCGAGGGGGAATGTCCCGAGTGGCAAAGGGGGCGGACTGTAAATCCGCTGGCGTACGCCTTCGCAGGTTCGAGTCCTGCTTCCCCCACCACGCGCCGGCCCGGAGCCGATCCCGACCTGGTCGGGCGCGGCTCCAGAACTAGACGTCTTGAGCGCGTTCTCTCGAACGCGCTCGGGGAGAGGAGTGACCGGGCGACCCCGCTCAACAGCTTCGGCGGGTATAGCACAATGGTAGTGCAGCAGCCTTCCAAGCTGAGGATGCGGGTTCGATTCCCGCTACCCGCTCCAGCTTCCTCATTCACCACAACGCCGGCAGGACCCTGATGGCCAAGGAAAAGTTCAACCGCAATAAGCCGCACTGCAATATCGGCACGATTGGTCACGTTGACCATGGGAAGACGACGCTGACGGCGGCGATCACCATGACGCTGGCGAAGACCGGCGGGGCCA
>JAQGIX010000150.1 GCA_028290925.1 Phenylobacterium sp.
CGCCGCCACAAACGCGCCGAGGTGGGCTTCATGCTCGGCCGCCAGACCTGGGGCCAGGGCTACGCGCTGGAGGCCATGCGCGCGGTGATCGCCTTCGCCGCTTCGGCCGGGCTGCGCCGGCTCACCGCGCGGACCCACCTCGGCAACCGCCGCTCGGAAAGCCTGCTGGAGAAGCTCGGCTTCGAGGCGGAAGGGCGGCTGCGCGGCCACGTGCTGCGCGACGGCGAGCGCCGCGACTGCCAGCTGTTCGGGCTGCTGCTCTAGAGCGCGTTCACGATCCCCAGGAAGTCCTCGGCCTTCAGCGAGGCGCCGCCAACCAGCGCGCCGCCGACCTCGGCCGCGTGCAGGATCCCGGCGGCGTTGGGGGGCTTCACCGAGCCGCCATAGAGGATCGGAACCGTCTCGCTGGCCGCGCCGAACATCGTCGTCAGGGTGGCGCGGACCTGCCGGTGCATCTGCTCGATCTCGGCCGTGGTCGGCGTCAGGCCCGTGCCGATCGCCCAGACCGGCTCATAGGCCACCGAGAACGCCTGGCCGGCCAGTTCCGGCGGCAGGGAGGCGCGAACCTGCTCGGTGACCACGGCGAGCGCATCGCCGGCGTTGCGCTGGTCGAGGGTCTCGCCGACGCAGACGATGGGTTCGAGCCCGGCGGCCAGCGCCGCCTGGACCTTGCGGGCGACGATCGCGTCGGTCTCGCGATAGGCGGCGCGGCGCTCGGAGTGGCCGAGGATCACCAGCTGGGCGCCGGCATCCTTCAGCATCTGGGCCGAGACGTCGCCGGTGAAGGCGCCCGCCGCTTCCCAGTGGGCGTCCTGGCCGCCGACCAGGACGTTGGTCCCGCTGAGCATCTCGCACATCAGCGGGATCAGCAGCGCGGGCGGGCAGATCGCCACCCGGCCCTTCGCGGTCCTCGCTCCCTCGGCGATGGCGCGGGCCTCGGCCAGCGAAGCGCGCAGGCCGTTCATCTTCCAGTTTCCGGCGATCAGCGGCTTGGGTGCGGTCATTCGGCCTCACTTCTATCCCTGCCGGGGCGCGGTTAAGCCAAGCCGGGCCCGCTGTCACGCGCTTGCGGGGCGGGAGCGGCCTCCACTATACCGGCCCGTCAGTTTGCGCCCGGAAAGGGACTAGATGCTCGCCGCCATCCGCGTTTTCGCGAAATCCTGGGTCGCCGCCGTCCTGATGGGCGTGTTGATCGTCAGCTTCGCGCTCTGGGGCATTCGCGACGTATTCCGCGGCCGGATCAGCGACGCGGTGATCACCGCCGGCTCCCGCACGGTCTCCTCCGCCGACTTCAAGCGCGAGTTCGACCGCGCCAAGGCGCAATACGAGCAACAGTCGGGCCAGCCGATCCCCAACGACGTCGCGGTGGCCAACGGGCTCGACCGGCAGATCCTGGAAGGCCTGGCCACGCGGGAGGCGTTCGCCGAGCTGCTGCGCAAGATGGGCGTGCAGCCGTCGGACAAGCTGCTGGTGGCGGAGATCCAGAAGATCCCGGCCTTCTTCGATCCGGTGTCGGGTCGGTTCGACAAGAAATCCTACCAGCAGCGCCTGGGGGACAACGGCCTGACCGTGCCGGCGTTCGAGCAGATGATGCGCGACGAGCTGGCCGAACAGCAGTTCGGGACCGGCATGGTCGCGGGCCTGATCGTGCCCCGCTCCTACGCCGCCCTCGTGGCGGTCTACGGGCTGGAGAACCGCGACGTCGCGCTGCTGCCCATCCAGCCGCAGAACGTGGCGCAGCCGCCGGCCCCCACCGACCAGCAGCTCACCGACTTCATGAAGCAGAACGCCGCCCAGTTGCTGCGGCCGGAATTCCGCGCGCTCACCGTGGTGCGATTCAGCCCCGCGGCCGTGGCCGAAGCCGGACCGGTGGACCAGGCCGAGGTTCTGAAGCGCTACAACTTCCGCAAGGACACGCTCTCCAAGCCCGAGACCCGCACCGTGGTGCAGATCCCGGCCAAGGATGCGGCGACCGCCGCCCAGATCACCGCCCGGCTAACCAAGGGCGAAGCGCCGAGCGCCATCGCCCAGTCCCTCGGCGTCGCCGCCATCACCTATTCGGACAAGCCGCAGAGCGCGATCGCCGACCCCAAGGTGGCGGCCGCCGCCTTCCAGATGAAGGCCGGCCAGACGCAGACCCTGCAGGGCTCGCTGGGCCAGGCCGTGGTGCGCGTGGACAACGTCACCCCCGGCCACACCGTGACCCTGGAGGAGATCCGCCCGGCGCTTGAGGCCGAGGTCCGCAAGGACGCCGCGACCAGCAAGATCGACACCCTGACCCAGGCCTACGATGACGCCCACACCAAGGGCGCGAGCCTGGCCGAGGCGGCTCAGAAGGCCGGCGTGCCCGTGACCACCCTGGGGCCGATCGCCAAGCAGGGCGTCGACCAGCAGGGCAAGCCGGTCCCCGGCCTGACCCAGAAGCTGGTGGACACCGCCTTCTCCCTGCCGGCCGGCGGCGAGAGCGAGCTGGTGGACGCCGGCAACGGCGAATATTTCGCGGTCAAGGTCGACAAGATCATCCCGCCGGCCATCCCGGCCCTCGCGGAGATCAAGCCGCAGCTGACGCGGGCCTGGATGCTGCGCGAGGTCGCCAGCCGCATGCAGGCCAAGGCCGAGGAGCTGGCGGCCCGGGTGAAGAAGGGCGAGAGCCTCGACGCGGTCGCCGCCTCGGCGGGGATCAAGGTCGCGCGGCTGACCGGCCTCAACCGCCAGACGGCGGCCCAGAACCAGGCGGCCTCGCAGGAGGTGCTGGCCCAGGCTTTCACCGGCAAGCCCGGCGACGTGTTCACCGCCCGCGACGCCCGCTTCGGCTTCGTGGTTGGCAAGATCGAGGCGATCCGCCCCGGCGATCCCGAGGCCATGGCGCGCACGGCGGAGGCGGCCCGTCCGCAGATGACGGTGGCCTACCTGCGCGAGCTGGAAGCCGCCGCCCGCGCCGCCGCGCGCCAGAAGATCAAGGTCCACATCGACCCGGCGCGGGCCCGCGCCGCGCTCGGCATCGAGCCCGACACCGCCAAGCCGGCCGGCAAGCCGGGACTGGCGAAGTGACCCTCGAGCCCTCGTATGGCGACTTCGAGCCGACATACGAGGCCGGCGCGCCGCAGCTCGTCTGGACCCGGCTGATCGACGACCTGGAGACGCCGGTCTCAGCCTATCTGAAGATCGGCCACCGGCGGCCCTACGCCTTCCTGTTCGAATCGGTGGAGGGCGGCGCCTGGCGCGGGCGCTACTCGATCATCACCCTGGAGCCGGACCTCGTCTGGCGCTGCCGCGGCGACCAGGCCGAGGTCGCCGAGGACGAGGACATCGCCGCCGGCCGCTTCACGCCGCAGCCGGGCGGGGCGCTGGACAGCCTGCGCGACCTCCTGGCGAGCTCGCGGATCGAGCTGCCGGCCGGCCTGCCGCCGATGGCCGCGGGCGTGTTCGGCGCCATCGGCTACGACATGATCCGGCTGGTCGAGCACCTGCCCGACGTCAATCCCGATCCGCTGGACCTGCCGGACGGGGTGCTGACCCGCCCCTCGGTGGTGGCGGTGTTCGATTCCATCGGCCAGGAGATCCTTCTGGCGACGCCGGTGCGGCCCGGCCGCGCCACGGCGCGCGAGGCCTATGCGGCGGCCCAGGCGCGGCTGGCGGCGGTGATGGCCGACCTGCGCCAGCCGACCCCTCGCCTGGTCGGCAACGCCGAACCGCAGCCGGACGGCTTCACGACGCCGGTCGGCCGCGAGGCTTATCGGGAGATCGTGGGCCGAGCCAAGGACTACATCCGGGCCGGCGACATCTTCCAGGTGGTGCCGAGCCACCGGTTCCGGGCGCCCTTCGCGCAGGATCCCTTCGCCCTCTATCGATCCCTGCGGCGGACCAACCCCTCGCCGTTCCTGTTCTACCTGAACTTCGGCGACTTCCAGCTGGCCGGCTCCTCGCCGGAGATCCTGGTTCGGCTGCGCGACGGCAAGATCACCATCCGCCCGATCGCCGGCACCCGGCCGCGGGGCGCGACCCCGGCCGAGGACGCCGCGCTCGAACAGGAGCTGATCAGCGATCCCAAGGAGCGCGCCGAGCACCTCATGCTGCTCGATCTCGGCCGCAACGACGTGGGCCGCGTGGCCATGCTCAAGCAGGCAGGCGCCAACGAACCTGCCGACGAACCGACTGGGGCGACGCACGCGCCGCGGGTCCGGGTCACCGCCAGCTTCTTCGTCGAGCGCTACAGCCACGTGATGCACCTGGTCTCCAACGTCGAGGGCGACGCGCCCGAGGGACTCGATCCGGTCGACGTGGTGATGGCCGCCCTGCCCGCCGGCACGCTGTCGGGCGCGCCGAAGGTGCGGGCCATGGAGATCATCGACGAGCTGGAGATCGAGAAGCGCGGCGTGGGCTACGCCGGCGGCGTCGGCTAATTCGGCTGCGACGGCTCGGTGGACACCTGCATCGTCCTGCGCACCGCGCTCTTCAAGGACGGCGTCATGTACGTCCAGGCGGGCGGCGGGGTGGTGGCCGACAGCGATCCCGACGCCGAGTATGACGAGACCCTGCACAAGGCGCGGGCCTTGAGGCGCGCGGCCGAAGAGAGCTGGCGGTTCGTGTGAGTTGATCCTCCCCTTAGGAGGAGGCGCCCAGAGGGCCGGAGCGGGTTGTGCCCAGGGCGTCGGACGCCTGCGCCCTTCAACCCTCTCAGTCGCTTCGCGACAGCTCCCCCTGGAGGGGAGCACCTAGGCCCCTACGGCCCCGGCTTCAGCACATGCTCGCTGATCAGCGGCGGCGCCATGATCATGGCGGTGGCGAAGGCGAGCGCGGAGAGCGCCAGGAGGCCGGCGGCCCCCAGCACCGGCCACAGGCGCTCGTGGCGCCTGGGGGTTTCGAGGAGGGTGCGGGCTCGGGCCATGGCCACGGAGTCCAGGGCTGATTCGGTAAACGACATCTTGGGGTGAGGATCGCGGGAGTCGGCCCACCCAACAATCCACGGGGCGATCGGCGCGCTTGGCGGACGGCGCGCCAAGGCCTAGATGGGTCGCATGATCCTGGTGATCGATAACTACGACAGCTTCACCTACAACCTGGTTCATTACCTCAATGAGCTGGGCGCGGAGACGCTCGTCCATCGCAACGACGCGATCACCGTGCAGGAGGCGCTGGGCCTGAAGCCGCAGGGCGTCCTGCTGTCGCCCGGCCCCTGTACGCCGAACGAAGCCGGCATCTGTCTGCCGCTGCTGCGCGCCGCGCCGGCCGACCTGCCCGTGCTGGGCGTCTGCCTCGGCCACCAGGCGATCGGCCAGGCTTACGGCGGCGAGGTGGTCCGCGCCGCGGCCCTGATGCACGGCAAGACCAGCCAGATCCACCACACCGGCCAGGGCGTGTTCGCCGGCCTGAAGAACGCCTTCACAGCGACCCGCTACCACAGCCTGTCGGTGCAGAAGGCCGGCTTGCCCGAAGAGCTGGAGATCACGGCCTGGACCGACGACGGCGAGATCATGGGCTTCCAGCACAGGACCCGCCCGGTGCACGGCGTGCAGTTCCACCCGGAATCCATCGCCACGGAATGCGGCCATGAGCTGTTGGCCAATTTCCTCGAGATCGCCGGCGTGAGGCCGCTGGTCCGGGCCTAAGCGCGCATGTCCGACGCCTTCAAGCCGCTGCTCAGCCGCCTGGCGGACGGCGCGACACTCTCCGAAGACGACGCGGGGGCGTTCTTCACCGCTTGCCTGCGCGGCGAGCCGACCCCGGCCCAGGTGGCCGCGGCGCTCACCGCCATGCGGATGCGCGGCGAGACGGTGGGCGAGATCACCGCCTGCGCCCGGGCCATGCGCAAGGCGGCCGTGAAGCTCGATCACGGCTTGCAGGTGATCGACGTCTGCGGCACCGGCGGTGACGGGCTGCACACCCTCAACATCTCGACAGCGGTGGGCTTCGTGGCTGCGGGCGGCGGCTTGAAGGTCGCCAAGCACGGCAACCGCGCGCTGACCTC